>CAJTZB010000153.1:2140-5963 GCA_910583815.1 uncultured Lachnospiraceae bacterium | reverse complement strand
CTTGGCATACACAGTCAGGTCCTTTTCAGTATATCAAGATTCCTCCTTCTAATCAATTTCTAATTTCATATTTTTGAACCTTGTCAAATGCCCGATTTCCATCATACAGATAACGCCGCTGTGCAGAAGAAACAGCAGAACGACAACAATACAAAAAGGGTCCCAAAAAACAACACCGGGACCCTTTTCTTCTTATATCTCTTTCATGTTCTATCTCTATTTCTCTCCACTGCTCATTCTCAGCTGCGCATTTACCAAGCCATAATAGATTCCCTTCTTTTCCAGCAGCTCATTGTGTGTGCCAATCTCTGCAACACCATGCTTGTCAATGACTACCAGACGGTCTGCATCCCGCAAAGTGGACAGACGGTGGGCAATTGCAAAGGTAGTCCTTCCTTTTACCAAGCGATTCAATGCTTGCTGAATCAGGAACTCGCTCTCCGTATCGAGCGCCGAAGTAGCTTCGTCCAAAATCAGAATCCGCGGATTGTTTAAAATTGCCCTGGCAATGGCAATACGCTGCCGCTCACCGCCGGACAGATTGTAGCCATGCTCTCCTACATAAGTATTATATCCATCCGGAGTTTTGCATATAAAATCATGGGCATTTGCTGCTCTGGCAGCCATAATAACTTCTTCCAAGGTAGCAGTCTGCTTTGCAAAACGGATGTTAGCCAGAATCGTACCAGAGAACAGAAATGTCTCCTGCAGCACTACGCCAATCTGGGAATGCAGGCTTTCCATCTGCACGTCCCGCAGGTCGTGGCCATCCAATGTAATCCTGCCTTGGTCCACATCATAAAGCCGCATAATCAGATTGATCAGTGTAGATTTTCCAGTGCCGGAAGCTCCTACCAGCCCAATCATTTCCCCCGGTTTTACCTCAAAGGAAATATGCTCAAGCACCGGTTCATAGGTCTGATAGCCAAAGGATACATCCTCAAAAGTAAATGCTCCCTGAATCGGAAATGCCTTGCTCTCTGCTTTATCTGCCAGCATAGGTTCCTCATCCAGCACATCATAGATGCGGTTTAAACTGGTCAGCATCTGCATTACCTCTCTAGGCAGATGGGTCATCCAGCTTAAAGGGCCGAATAAATAGCCGCTGTATGTTACAAACTGCACCAACTGCCCTACTGTCATGCCGCCTTCTAATACCTCAATGCCTCCAAAATAAATGGCAATATAAGTACCTACTCCTAAAAGAAATGTCAATATAGGGTAAAACACTGCCCAGAATGTCTCATTCTTTTTCTGTATGGCAGCAAATGCCTTGGTTTTTTCTGTAAATCTTGCACTCTCCCGCTCTTCCTTACCAAAGGATTTCACAATACGCATTCCGGATAGAATATCCTGCAGATTGCTGCTTAAATCATCTGCGCGTAACCACTGTTTATGGAAAATGGTATGAATATGATGCCAGAACAATCTGGTAATTACAATTACAGCAATCACAAAGATCAGGGATAACAATGTCATCTGCCAGCTGATTATCACCATCATAACCAGCGATACCACCATCGTCACTAAGGTGGAAAGCATATCTCCAAACACATCGCTCATAAAGTTGCGAATCTGTCTGGTATCTCTGGACACCCTGTTCATCAGCTCACCGGGCTTGCGGTTGTTAATGAAAGACAGAGACAGCACCTGAATCTTATAGTACAGCTTTGCCCGCAGGTTCATGCTCAAAGCTGCCCCAAGCTTGACGCAGCGCCAGTAACGATAAAGCCAGCAAAGCATCCCACCCACTGTCAAGGCAAACGTAAGGCCAACAAACAGCCACAAGTCTGTCATGGTTCCTTGTCCGTCTGTCAATGCATTATCAATAAAATACCGCTGCACCATCGGGTTAAACATATTGATGCCCGCAAGCAGCACAAGCAACAGGGAAATCACTACCAGCTTTCCGATAAAATCTCCGCAAAGAGCCATGAATTTTTTGAGAACTTCCGATTTACCGTCACAGTACATGCATTTGCTGGTTCCCGGCAAGGCACGGCCGCATTTTTCACAGTATTTCTCATATTCCCTGCTCTCCACCCTGTTTACTTTTTCTAAGTCTTTTCCTTCTTGTATGGCTTGAACCAGAGTCTGTGCACCCCGGACGGCATAAGCCACGCGGACGATATGGCGCATGGAAAAACGCGCAATACACTCCGGTTTCCCTTCTTTTGGGAATACAGTCACAATGCCGCAGCCTACCTGATGCTCACATTTTATTTTCTCACAGTCTGACAGCAGATGCTCCGAAGCCTTTTCATCTCCCAAAAGGGTTATCAGCCGTTCCTCTGTTACAACAATCCATGTCTGGTCTGTGTAGCTTATCCTGGGACTATGTTCTCCATTGTCAAAAGCCAGATCCACGGGGACGCAGTACCAAATAGTTTCGCCGTCATGAAGGGAAAGAGCCTGTTTTTGTGACTCCTTTAATGTATATAATAGTTTCATAAACAATTGCTCCTTATTAAACTGTCTGCGCTTTCGCAGCTATTGTAAACCCCTGTGCATCAGATGAATAAGTCTAATTTCTTGCGCTCCATCACAGTTAAGGCATACAGGTCAGGCAGGTCATAGCGATTGCCATCAATATCAGTAATCTGATAGCGAGCGTCGCCCAACGACACTACGGCATCTCCTCCCATATGGGTGGTAAAACGGCAGCTGCCAAAATCCGTCTGCACATGCCAATAAGCATAGCCATACTCGTCTTTGACCTCCATGACTTTGCGAATCACAGGCATAAAATAGCGCAGGCGCACCTGCTCTTCTATCATTTCCTGCACCTCTTTTGGCATGTCATTTAAAGAACGAATCATGCCGATTTCTTTGGCCTTCTCATCTGCCTCCCTAATGGAAATATACTCCTGCGGATTAGTCAGCGGAAATGTAAGATAAACACCTACTCTGTCATATGTTTTCTCTCCAAACGCAAGGGACAAAAATCCCCCTTCTGTACGAGTAAATACTGCGTTCTCTGCTGTCATCAGACGCATCTGCAGCACTTCCTCCGATTCCTTTTTCAAAGCCTCTTCATCGAACTCCTGTAAGTCCAACAAATCTGGCATACTGTTTTCTCTATTCTCTCCCATACGATAATATGTCTCCTTATTAAAGTTCCGCAGAAATTCCTGCCGGCGCACTCTGTCCAGAGTTTGGTTTTTGCCGCATAAATCAGCGCCAAAAATCAAACTGTGCGCCGTTCAGATTTCTGCTGTTTTAAAGTTCCGCAGAAATTCCTGCTGATGCACTTTGTACATAGCTTGGTTTTTGCTGCATAAAGCAGCACCAAAAATCAAGCTGTGCGTCCTCCGGATTTCTGCTGGTTTAGAGTTCCGCAGTTCTTAGGTTCTGCAATGCGCCGTCTACTCCAGGCCGCGCATAGCCAAAGCCTTTGTCTGCAGCTCACTTAATTTATAGAATGTTCCTTTCAGTGCCATCAGTTCTTCATGGGTTCCTGATTCTGTTACTCTGCCGTCATCCAGCACAATCAGATGTGTGGCATTACGCAGAGTAGACAGGCGGTGGGCAATAGACAATACGGTTCTTCCTTTTTCCAACTCCTCCAGCGACTTCTGGATTGCCAATTCCGTCTCTGTATCCACTGCTGAGGTAGCTTCATCCAGAATCAGGATTTTAGGGTCTGCCAAAATAGCCCTGGCAATGGAAATACGCTGTTTTTCCCCTCCTGACAGCGACCTGTTGGAAGAACCTAAAATGGTGTCATAGCCTTGAGGCATTTTGCAGATAAAATCATGTGCGCTTGCCTGAACTGCCGCTTTAATGATTTCTTCCCTGGTGGCATCCGGTCTGGCATAAGCAA
>CAJTZB010000153.1:0-2130 GCA_910583815.1 uncultured Lachnospiraceae bacterium | reverse complement strand
AAATATAAGTTTCCTGAGACACCATTGACACATTTTTGCGCAGTTCCTTAAAACCATACTGCTTTACATTGATTCCATCCACAAGTACCTGTCCTTCTTCGGTATCATACAGACGAGAAATCAAATTTACCAGAGTGGACTTTCCTGCCCCTGAACGGCCTACAATTCCAAGCACCTCTCCTGCTTCCACATGAAAGCTCACATCCTTCAATAT
This sequence comes from uncultured Lachnospiraceae bacterium, assembly GCA_910583815.1. Classification (GTDB taxonomy): domain Bacteria; phylum Bacillota; class Clostridia; order Lachnospirales; family Lachnospiraceae; genus SIG299. The sequence goes on along the minus strand of CAJTZB010000153.1, from coordinate 1,916 downwards.
AGGCTTGTTTGGCTCATAGCCAAATGTCACATGCTCTAAGGCAATCTCTCCGCGCAAACGTTCCGGCCGGATTGGGTTGGCAGCTTCCTTTACCTCCGGCACAGCATCCACAATCTCAAAAAGCCTCTGGGCCGAGTTCATTGCATTGGTATACCAGCGGATAATTCTGGACATAAACTCCAGCGGCCATTTCAGCTGCCCTACATAGCCGCTGAACGTAATCAGCAGGCCAAGTTCCATATTGGAACCGCTGATAATCAGCGCTCCACCTATCGCCCACACCAAAAATGTCAGCATATCTTCCACAAAGATATATAGAGCAGAAAATTTGCAGTCATATCTTGCTACATCCAGCTCTGCATCTCGCACCTTGTTATTGTTTTTACTAAAGCGGGTCATCTCCTGCTCTTCCTGGCCAAACGCCTTGACAACACGAGCCCCTGTAAAGTTCTCATTCATCTGGCCGTTGAGCCTGCGGTTGGCACGATGGCGTTTGCCATAATAATGCCAAAGCCTTGGCATCAGCAGATAGCTGATAAAAAACAGAATCGGCATCAATATTACAGAAGCCAGTGCCAGCAGAGGATTTAAAATAAACATAATAATGCAGGTTGCAATAATGGTTCCTACATTGATAAAAAAGTAGGGAATTCCATCAATAAAGAAACTGGAAATCTCTTCTGCATCATCAGATACACGCGTCATTAAACCGCCGGTCTGCCGCTTGGTAAAAAAGCTGATAGACAGTTTCCCCATAGAGTCAAATACCTGGCTTTTTAACTTTGCCACTACCTCCGGGGCAATGTGCGCTGTCAGTACGCCCTGCAAAATACCAAGCCCCTGAAGCAGCACCTTGGTGCCAACCATGACTATTACCAAAACCCCAAGCGCCAGCGTAAAACGTCCTGCCGGCAGATGAAACATCGCAAGGAATCCCTCATCCTTTTCCAGTACCTTGTCATACAGCACCGTACCGCTGAGATAAGGCCATACCAGATTCAGACCTGCCGTAGCCAAGTAGCAAAATATCATCAGAACCAGCCTGAATTTGTAAGGCTTGAAGTAGGACACAACCCGGAACAGAATAGAGCCCTTGTCCATGCACTTTGGGCAGACCTTGCGCTCCTGGTCCGGATAAATCATGCCGCATTTGGGACAGCATTCTTTTCCTCGCTTTACATCCAGATCCTCCTTCGTAATCTCTTCTTCTTTTTTCATCTTTTCCAGCAGACGACCAATCCGCATAAAAGCTTCCATTCTGGTATTGGAAAACTGGCACAGGTATCTGTCAATGCCACCGATGTTCCCCATCAGGATACCGGTGCTGACTTGTCTGATTACTTCCAGTTTCTGTACCTCTGCCAAGTCATACAGCACTACGGCCGGTTCCTCCATGCGCTTTTCCTGCTCCAAAGACCAGCTGTTGTAGCCGCCCAGACGGTACTCCTGCTTTTCCATATAAGGATACCTGGCAACAATCAGCTTTTCCTTTGTCAGCGCCACAATTGTATCCGCAAACCGCTGCTCTTCGTCCAGGTCTCCTGTGGCGGCAAATATTACATCGTTTTTGTCAATGCCATGTTTCTGTATGGCATTTATAAAACTTTTTGGTAAATTCACTTTTACACTCCTGCTCCTTTCAAACTCCAACGAACTTTGTCCACTCTCTCCCGAATACACTTTAAGACGCAGAAAAGAGCATAACCTACAAAATTGTATGTCATGCCCTTAATTCATCCATATAATGCTTATTATGTAAAGACTGCCAAAAACTACCGACTTGGCAACGCAATACACATTCGGGAGACAATACAATTCAGACTATAGTTGTTTTTCTTTCCATTAAATAACAAATTCAACATCTGATTGCCTCCTTTCCATATTGTATTTTACATCATATCTAGTACTATAAACGC
>CAJTZB010000152.1 GCA_910583815.1 uncultured Lachnospiraceae bacterium | reverse complement strand
ATAGGCGTTTGCAAAACTCGGTTATTTTATAAATTTTACATAAGATTCAAACATTGCGTGCTGATGTTCTGCTCCTGCGGCGACACGTTGATTTTTCGATTTTGTTCCGCACCCGATTAATCTGCCTATCGTCACCTGCAGGACCAAAATCACAGCGCCGCAATTTATCGGAATCCAACTTAAATTTTTAGAAAACTATGAATTTCGCAAACGCCATCTGCTGCTGATAAAACAAAAAAAGACCCGCCATCCATAAAAGGACGACGAGTCGTGGTACCACCTTTTTTCGCAGCACTGCGTACTGCCTCACTGCCTGCTGTCACAGGCGCCATCTGTAACGGGATGTACCGTTGCTTCCTATTTGCAAAGTATTGCCCTTCAGAAGCACTGTTCCGAAGCTACCTTCAGCAAAAATACTGTACGGACTTTTCAGCCTGCAAATGCATGAATCCGCTCTCTTTGACAGCTTTTTTCACCTACTCCTCTTCTTCACTACATTTATGCCCTATTGCTTTTTATAAGAATAATGAATTTTTCCCAAATTGTCAATAGAAAATTTTATTTTTATAGATTGCCGTTTTCCTATTCCAACACAGGCAATATGCTTTTTGCAATATGCCAGAACATTACCGGAGGAATCGCATTGCCAATTTGCCTGTAGGCATCCGCTTCCGAACCGGCAAACTGAAACGTATCCGGGAAAGACTGAATTCTTGCCGCCTCCTTTGGAGTAAAACGGCGGTACAGCTCTTTTTCGGGGTCAACGAGCAGCACTGGATCTCTGGAGTTTAGGCTTACCTTTGCCAGATGGCTCGTAACCGTCAGCGACGGTTCATCAAGTTTTTGCGCAAGTCCGCGTTTCATATTGTTCTTTGCATTTTTCATGCCCTGAACTGCCTTTTCAGAGAAATAGTACTTTTTATCGTCAATTGCAAGTTCTGTAACTGCTACGGACAATGGCACCCAATTATTTTCGTTGGGTGCATCCGGATAACTGTACTCTTTATTAATATCCTTTCGTACGCCTACTATAATCACTCTTTCCCGCCGCTGGGGAACTCCATAATCGGCACACCGAATCAGCTCCTTTTTTACCACATATCCGGCATCCTCAAAAGAGCGAATTACTCTGGCAATAATGGAACCTTTGTGCAATGTCAAAAGGCCCTTTACATTTTCTGCGATAAATACTTTCGGCTGTTTTTCTTTTACTACTCTCACCATTTGTTTGTACAGGTTTGCCCTGTCATCAAATGGGTCTTTTGTTGGATTTACGGTGCTAAAAGACTGGCAGGGAAATCCGCCGACCAGCACGTCATGGTCGGGAATATCACTTGTGTCTATATCACAAATATCCCCACAGACCACTTTATCGCAGTCAAAATTCAGTCTGTGGGTATTCAACGCCTTATTGTCAACGTCCAAAGCATAGACAAGCGAAAAGGGAAGTTTTTCATACTGGATTCCATTAAACTCAAATCCTCCTAACATTCCCTGGTCGGCACCGCCGCAGCCGGAAAAGAGAGATACTACTTTGTACATACTAATTTTCATTCCTTTCCAAATCCTGCGGCGTTATAACTGAATCGACAGCAGAATTGCCAAATTCCACACGATACGTTATGGGCACTGCTGTTATTTTTCCATCCTTCAGCTTCTCGGATATATCAGAAAGAACAAAAAGCAGAATGCCATCACGAGTAAAATAGACCCTGAAAATCGAATAAAACGCACCATGCTGTTTTGCGGCAATCCATTCATTTCTCGTGATATTCAACGTATCCACCCACAAATTGTCATGAATGTCAGGACAGGTAAGACGCTTTGTAGATTTGACCTCAATATATTTTACAAATTCTGCCATTTCTCCCGGTTCTGCAACAACAGACTGTATATCATATCCCAGCCCTCTTGTTTTGCCCAGAGAAAGAACTTTATGGACCAGCCGCGGATGAAATGCGGCAACTCGCTTTTTCTCGTATTCGTATACGATTCTTTCACCTTCATCCCCAAACCCGGTTAAATTTGTTGTCACTTTTTCTTTCTCAAGGCCAGATTGTTTTAAATCTCTTATATTGGCTACCAACGCCGCTGCTGATGTTTCAAACTGTGCTGCACAGACAGAGACATGAGAAAAATATTCATCCCATGCAAGCTGAAATTTCTTTCTGCCCTCTACTGTGCTTAAATCATAAGAACCCACATCAAATTCCGGCTTTTTATCCCAATCTGCCGCAAAAAGTTCTATTGTTTTCCTTTCATTTAAATTTAAAACAATCTGTTTCTCTTCTGTAAGGCTGATTAGGTTTGCGAGCTCCAAATAGTTAATCTGTTCATTGATATGCTGCCAGCAATAGGAACTTGCCTTTCCCGGAATTGTAATCTTTCTTACGGCTCCTGCTTTCCTGTCTTTCTTTATGGTTTCAAGAACTTCATAAGGAGTTGCTGCCCCTCTTAAGACATCTAGGGAATTTAAGATATAATATCCTACCTCACGCTTTGTAACAGCAATCTTCTCGGTTTCGGCAACCAGCAGGAATTTCATCAAGAAAGCATTTGGGCGGATACAGATGCCGTCCGCAACCCGCTCCATAACCGTGGGACTGGTTTTCTGTGTGCCATTGGGAAACTGCATCTTATAACATATATCTTTAAAAAATGCCGGCTGGTCATTGTCCTCCAAAAACTTCTGTGTCCGTTCAGATTCATACGCCATACCATCTTCTGCAAAGTAATACATCCCAAACAGTTTACCGGAAATTTCTGTCCTGTGGTTATCCAACGTCTTCTTAATGCGTTCTGATTCCGGAAGATAACGCACAAAGGCATGATTAAACAGCTCCTCAAACTCACCTGTCCTGCAAGGGCAGATTTCATCTATCACCTTGGCATAAACAGGCAGAAAATCATCCATCTCTTTCTGCGACTTGCCACGTATGATGGTACATCTATATTGCTTCGTATGGTCGTACATACATTATCCCCTTTTGATGGTTTCCTTTACCTGCTCTGCTATTGCCTGAGCCAATAAAGGAGGAACGGCATTTCCTACTTGGCGCAGCTGGCTCGTTTTAATTCCGATAAATTCAAAATCATCAGGAAACGATTGAATCCGTGCCGATTCGCGAACCGTAGGTACTCTGTTCTCTTTGTAGTGGAAGTGGTGGTTATGACCCGTATCAATTGTAAAACAAGGCTTATTGCTGTTCATCCTTGTCCATGCAATGTTGACCTTGCGGATACCCCATAGTTCCTTTGGCAAATCCTTATAGTTGCCGCCATCCGGAACCATTGCAATAATGTTCTTCGTTTTTTCGGTATGCAATGTCACAGAATGGTTTAACACTTTTGTGCTGTTTTTCCTCATCAGCGACTGATACTCAGACTGCGGAGGTATTTGGTACTCCATGCATTCACCAATTACCCGGTCGTCCGGAATAAAATCAAGGTCAGAAATCGCATCCTTGCAGGTAATATGCGGCTTATCCGTACCGTCACCATGCGTTTCTTCCGGAAAAGCAAATTCCTTTGTATTTTTTATTTTTTCTTGGTTGATGCCAACAAAAAAAACCCGCTGGCGCTGCTGCGGCACACCAAATCTGTCCGCTGTCAGCAATTTCATCTGCACATTGTATCCGAGTTCTGAAAAGTCATGGATTACTTCATTTTTTACTTTACCATCAAACAGGCGAATCAGCCCCGGAACATTTTCCATCACAAATACAGAAGGACGTAAATCCGCAACAATATCTACAAATGATTTATACAGCCGGTTTCTTGGGTCTTCTAGCATACGCTTTCCGGAAACCGAAAAGCCCTGACAAGGAGGACCGCCGATAATAACATCAATGTCATCCGCCTCCAAACCAGTTGCCTTCAGAATATCATTGCCGCAAATATCAGCAATGTCTTTGTTGTCCACAGCTGCGTCAGAAAAATTATGCTTATATGTAATTGCTGCATCTTTCCAATTGTCAATGCCATAAGAGATATGAAACCCTGCCTGACAAAATCCTTTTGAAAAACCGCCGCAGCCACAAAACAAATCAACTACGTTCATCTTTTGCCACCTTTTTTTTTGCACATTACTGATTATATTATATTTCATGAGAGAAATAAAATCAAGCAAAGCAAAAAACAATAGAATCCACCTTTGCAGGGATTCTATTGTCATAAATCAGGGCAGCAAATCATAACCTTTGCTGCCCTTTGTATTTTTACATTATAAAAAATTGTCACTTTGCGTCAATTCTTTATAAATCGCGGAACAGATAATGCAAAAACTGCATCACATTTTCCATATTTGGCGTAGAAAGGTTGATTGCCAAGATAACTGGCTCTCTTAGTTCCATTCCTTTATACAGCCATGTTTCATCAATACGGATGCCAAGCATTGTTTCCGAACCGTCAATAAATGTGCCGTCTTTGCCAAAGAGGCGGCACTCCACCAGATAAGGAGAGAGTTCCAGATACATGTCTGTTGGAAGCTTTTCTGCCAGGGAAGCAAAGTGCCCTGCCGGGGCAAACTGTTCAAAAACAGACTCTGGCATTACTGTGATGTCCAGCTGTCCGACCGCATTATAGGTTGCAAATCTCTGCATTGTTTCATAGTCGCCCTCGCGGAAATAATAACCGCTGTCAAAGCAAGTTTCCTGTGTTTTCTTATCCAGTTCAATTCTCTCTTCAAATTCTGCCTGGCACTGATGCAGCTGTTCCGGAGTCATGGCAGAATTGATAACTGCAAGAGAAAACACTAAATCCGGCTTTGGTGACAGCATAGTATACAAAATAGAACCAACAAAAGCAACAATAAACAGTACCACAATGGCTTTCATCAAATAATAGTTTTTTATATATTCCCATTTTTGTCTTCCGTTCATTGTCTTCCATTTTTCTTTTTCACTCAAATCATCATGGATGTAAATGGAAGCTTCATCACCAAGTACTGTCTTTTTATTCTCTATGTTCATCTGATTTCTACCTCTTTTACGGTAATTTCACGTTTCTACGGTAGTCTATCACATCTGCCGTATAAATGAAAGAAAGCTTTTCTAAAATTTATATGAAATCAATGTAAAAGGTCTGTTCCCCAGCCATCTATCTCCGTACTCTGCTCCGGTATCTCAGGAAGCTCCTTTGGTTCTGTTTCCTGTACTTTGACAGAAAGATTCATTTGCTCTGCGCCGCCATAATATGCAGAAAGAATAACTTCCTGCTGCAGATTGGTTGCACCCATAGAAAGATGAAGCTCAACTCCCTGCCAGCTGTTTGAAGTAATAAAAATATCCCCTGCAAAGCGACCTGCAATCAAATCTATGATTTTTACGTCCTGTAATTTCAGACGGTATTCCTGCATCTCCCCCTCTATTGGTAAAAATACGGAGAGCTGACCTTCCACTGCCCCTTTCTCTACCTTACAGACGGCATCTGCAAAAAAGAGTTCTTTATCATTTACCCTTATATATGCTTCTAAACCGACAGACAGGCCATTTGCCACCGAAGTGTAACCAATACGGTAATTTGCATCTGCTGTACGTAATACAATATCTCTTCCGGTCACCCTGCCGTAGTTGTCTGCATAAAGCTTCAGGTCTATGGAAGCAATGGCACTAAGAAAGCTTTCTTCTGCAAACAGTTCCTGCTGAAGTTCTTTAAGATATGCTTCATATTCCGGCATACCGGCACTCTTGCAGTCTTCATAAATCCTGCGCACAGTCTTATCTTCCGAAAGTGCAGCAAACACATCCGTTACTGCATTCTGCAGCACTGTTTGAGTAGCAGAAACCACAAGTTCCCTCTGATATGCGGAATGTCCATTGACCGAACAAAGCACCTTTTTATTCAGTGTTACGTCCCCTCTGGACAGCCCTTCAAAAAACAGTTCTTCATACTTTACAAGCAGCTTTTTCAATTGGCTGCTTTTCAAGCTTTCTTTTGCTGCCAAACGCTCTGTAAAAGAAGCCTGCAGACCTTTTTTCTGCCCTAGCGTA
>CAJTZB010000151.1 GCA_910583815.1 uncultured Lachnospiraceae bacterium | reverse complement strand
ATGCAGACTGCCCTATCAGTTCCGTTAAATCCTCCTTGACTGCCTTGACTACCGGCGTGTGGTAAAAGAACGTACCGCATTCAAAATGCAGGTATAAACTGCGGTAATCCATATTGATTGTGCCAACCACTGCAAATTTGTCGTCACAGACAAAAGATTTTGCATGGACAAAACCAGGGGTAAACTGGTATATTTTTACTCTACCCTCAACCAACTGCGAATAGTATGACTGTGTCAGCAGAAACACATACTTTTTATCTGGTATGCCTGGCGTAACAATACGGACATCCACTCCGCGCTTTGCTGCAAGAATCAGCGCAGTCATCATCTCATTATCTATTACAAGATACGGTGTTGTCATATAAATATAATCCTGCGCTGCATTAATCATATTCAGATAAACCGATTCCGAAACCGGCTCCCTGTCAAGCGGAGAATCTCCATACGGCTGCACATACCCATTGCTTTCATATTTCTTATCCAAATGCTCATCCGGCAGATAACTGCGTATATCCTCCTTGCTGCCACGGACGCTGCTCCAAGTTGTTAAAAACATCACGGTCAGATTCCAGACCGCATCGCCGCGCAGCAAAACGTTGGTATCTTTCCAATAGCCAAAACGCTCCTTTTTATTGATATATTCGTCTGCAAGGTTCCAGCCTCCCATAAACCCGGTATGCCCATCAATCACTGTAATCTTTCTATGATCACGGTTGTTCATTACAAGAGATAGCAGAGGAACCACCGGATTGAATGCCGCACATTTAATTCCAAAGCTCTCAATCTTCCTGTAGTACTTATAAGGAAGCAAAGCTACACAGCCGGCATCATCATAAAGCAGCCGCACATCAACCCCTTCTGCTGCTTTCTGCTTTAAAATTTCAAGTATGCTCTTCCACATGAAATCTTCTTCATTTATAATAAAGTATTCCATGAAGATATAATGTTTTGCCTTTTTTAGCTCCTCCAAAAATATCGGAAAACATTCTTCGCCGCTCTTATGATAGGAAGCTTCCGTATGCTCATAGATTGGAAAGTGTGCACAATCATTGATATATTTTACCTGTCCATAAGCTGCCTTATCCTCTTCTTTTATTCTTTGCAGAATATCCTCCTGCTGTACCAGATAGGGTTTAAATCTCATTGATACCTTATCCATCACAATACGCATTGCCTTTGATGGACGCTTGTCCCCAAACATCAAATACAAACGCCCGCCGAACAATGGAAAAAGCAGAATGGGAATTGTCCATGCCAGCTTATAGGCAGGATTATCTGCCTTGTTAATAATATAAAGAACGACAAACACGCTGATGATTGCCAGAACCGTGTTCAGTTCGTCGGAATATTCCGTCAGTTTTGTCAGCAGGCTAAATCCCCATAGTACCTGGATCAGTATCAGTATGCCTACAATAATCAGTCTGCTCATCAATGGTTTAAATATTTTCACTGCCGCTCCTCCTCTGTAGTAAAAACATATCCAATTTACACTATTCTAACCCACGTTCTTCAAAAAGTCCAGTCATATGATGTAACCAATTCATAAATAAATCATATAGTAATAATAAATTACGTCATATGAGGTTCAACTTACATGGATTACAGCAAAACTCACTACTATAAGTTTTCCAATTCTGCTCCGGCATCCCCACGCAAATCTACGATTCCTGATTTTGAACACGATGATATGCCGGTTGCATACGCAAACAACATGCGCACTGCACAGAATTCCCAAAGAACAACAAACGACGTCCCTGCCACCCCTGGATTTGGCCCTGTTGGCCCTGTGACCCCGACTGTTCCGGGCGATGAGGATGTTCCGGCTACTCCTGGATTTGGCCCTGTCGGCCCTGTAACCCCGACTGTTCCGAGTGATGAAGATGTTCCGGCTACTCCTGGATTTGGCCCTGTCGGCCCTGTAACCCCAACTGTTCCGGGCGGCAGCAATAATACACCGTCCCAGCCAAGCACAGGCGGCACAAATATTTTCTGGAGCTGGGCATTTTTATCCCCTATTTTCTCCAATATCTCTGCCGTTGCACAGGCGCGCTTTTACAATGTTGCTGCTATTCAGGAACCGCTTGATATTTACCTGAACGGACAGCTGATTGTTTCTGACCTGGACTACAGCGAGTATACCGACTATTTGTATATTATTCCTGGTTATTACAATCTGACTGTTTACCGCCGCACCAACCCGGATGTTGCAATTATCAATGCACGCGTCAGCTTTGCAAGAAATTCCGTATGCACCATCAGCATTTTAGGCGATATGAATGGCTTCAGCCTCCAGTTTATCTGCTAAACGATGCAAGATGGGACACCTCCATATCTGGAAGTGTCCCATTTTTACTTTATAGGATTAGGGTGTCAAAAGGGGATTTTTCACACCCTAATCTTTATAGGAAACTGCGCCGCCAGGCGCACTCATTCCCAAATCCGCGGAGCGGATTTGCCATTGCCACAAGCGTTTGTGGCAATTTTTTAATGTACCAAATAGATCAAAGTAATCAGCAATCCAATGCAGAACATCAGCAGACCAAAGGATACACCTCTTGCTACAAGCTGAAATGTTGCACCCATCTCTTCCCGGCTGATTGCAATCAGTTTAACAAAGGATGCTTCTATTGGATGCCTCCGGAATACCGTATGGTTCAGCAGCGCCGTTATGCCGTCAAAAAATGCACCAAGGGCATACAGAATGCTCGTTCCGATTCCTGCTTTATGGTACTTCCTTGGTCCAAGCACTGTCTTTCTAAGCACAAGTGCAACTGCATCTATAAATTTATCTAACACCCTGCTGAAAAATGCACAGACAAACGGAAGAAACCGAAGGAATACCGGCTGATAAACCGTCTTTTCTAAATCAAACCATTCCGGCAGGCGGTTGACGTAAACTTTCTGTTTTCCTTCTTTTTTCATCAGCAGAAGACGTACCAAGCCAAAATACAGGATGAGCCCGATGCTGACGGAAATGGCAGCACCCTTCAAGTTTGCCCATGCAAAGTAGTTCACTGCTCCATGATGTTCTCCAGTCGGCACTGCCTCTGTCAGTACTCCAAACTTTGCAATTGCATCCATAAGCAAATTCGGCAAAAGCCCAAGCACAAGAAGGATAGCCGCCGGAACCAGAATAACGGAAAGCGTAACCGGTTTACAGGATGGTTTCTTCTCTGCGGTTCCTCTTTCCCAGAAGACAGCTATATAAAGCTTTAACATATAGGCGAGCGTCATGCCTCCTGCGACAAGAAACAGTATTTCCATCGTCTTGACAAAGCCATAGTTTGCGCTTCCTAAAATCTCTTCCAAATATTCCACAAGGCTCTCATGAAGCAGCGTCTTGCTGACATATCCACTGCCAAGCGGAATTCCGGCAATACTGAATGCCCCAATGCCAAAAGCAAGATGCAGAAGCGGTTTGTTTCTTCCATAACCACGGATTTCATTTAAGTCAAGTGATTCCATCTTCATAAAAATGACACCTGCCACAAGGAACAGTACCAGCTTAATCAGCGAATGGTTCAGCATATGAAGCAATGCTCCATTTATTGCAAGCGTATTGCTCTTTAAAAGTGCAAACATAGAAATGCCGACTAAAATAAATCCCATCTGGGAAATAGAGGAACAGGCAAGCGTCCTTTTAAAATGAGTTGAAAACAGCGCAAGGAACGCACCAACTAACATTGTCAGCATCCCAAAGACGAGTAACAGCATCCCCCACGCCTCACTGCCGCGGAACATGGTTCCGGTCAATACGAGAATTCCAAAGATGCCCATCTTTGTAAGCACACCGGACAAAATCGCCGACGCCGGTGCCGGCGCCGAGGTATGTGCCTTTGGAAGCCACACATGAAGCAGGAAAATACCTGCCTTTGCACCAAAACCAACCAACATCAGGCAGCCGCTTGTAAAAAGACGTGCCTCCAATGCCATCTCTGTTCCGGCAACTGCCGACAACGCCTTCTTCGCCGCAATCCCGGCAGAAATCTCCGACATAGTCAATGTACCTATTTCATGATACAGCATAAAAACACCCATCAGCATTGTAAGACCGCTGATTACTGCAATGCCAAGATAGAGGTTTCCTGCATGGATACTTTCCTTCTTCTCTTCCTGAATAACCCAGACAAACGAAGTAAAGCTCATCATCTCAAAGAAAATAAATGTTGTATATAGATCCGCAGACAGCAGCACTCCGGCAGTAGCTCCAAGCGTCACCATCCAAAAAAAGTAATAACGATTGCGGTTTCTTTCCTCATGCAGATATTCCTTGGAAAAAATGCTTGCTGCAAGCCACATAAATGAGGAAATCAGCACATAAAGCGCACGGAAGCCGTCTAATTTGAAAGAAAGCCCCATACCGCAGATTTCTGCTATGGAAGCAGAGGCATTGCTGCCTTCATAAGCTGCTGCGGTTAAAAATACGGCAATGGCAAATTCAGCCGCTGCAAATGCCCATACAGCATAGTCTCTAACAGTTTTACTTTTTCTCCCTATAAGGTAAGATACAGCACCCCCAAGCATTGGAAGAAACACAGCGGATAACAGTACGATATTCATTATCCTTCCCCCTTTCTAATGCAAGCCGGATGCCACTTGCTCCAAATAAGAAACAAGCGGAGTCGAAAACATTCCCAACAGCAGAATAACCACACAGATCAGAAGCATCGGAAACTTCATATAAGCGTTTGGGTCTTCTACTTGTGCAATTTTGGCAGGATCAAAGCCCGGCCCCGGAAAATATGCTTTAATGACAACCGAAAATAAATAAACTGCTGTCAGCACCGCAGAAACCAAAAGCACTGCAATTCCCACCCAGGCAAGCGGCTCTGTATTCTCTGCCGCAGCTGTTACAAGATTCCACTTGCTGACAAAGCCCGCTGTCGCCGGCACACCGACCAAAGCAGCTGAAGCAAGCGTAAAGCAGCCAAACATGACCGGCATTTTTTTCCCAAAACCAAACAAATCATCTACATAGTTCTTTCCAGTCTTATATAAAACTGCGCCGGCAACATAGAACAATGTAATTTTGATAATTCCATGAAACAGCATATGCGACATGGCAGCCACCATTCCGGCAGACGACATCATCGAAGCCCCAAAAATCATATAAGACAGATTGCTGACCGTAGAATAAGCAAGCCTCCTCTTAAAATGCTGCTCTCGCAACGCCATTGTTGAACCAAACAGAATCGTAAACAGTGCCACTCCCATTACGACACGCTGTACCCATGTACTCTGAAGAAACTCCGTTCCAAAAGAATAATACGTAATTCTCAGAATTGCAAACACACCGGCATTTACGACTGCTACTGCATGAAGAAGCGCCGTAACCGGCGTCGGCGCTACCGAAGCCGTCGGCAGCCAGCCATGAAATGGGAAAATCGCTGCCTTTACACCAAAGCCAAACACCATAAACAGATAGACAATCCGAAGGATCGTTGCCTGCTGTTCGCTTAAGTCACCTAACACTCCTCCAAACGCAAACCGTGTTGTTCCGCTGAAAATATAAAGAAGAATCATTCCCATAAACGCAAACGCCGCACCGCCAAAGGAATAAAGCACATATTTCCGCCCTGCCAAGATATTCTTCTGCTTCATGCCATGCATGACAATCGGAAGTGTCACAAGCGTCAGCAGTTCATAGAAAAAGTACATCGTCACAAGATTGGCAGAAAATGCAATGCCGACCGTCACGCCATAAGTCATGACATAGTAAGCAAAAAACGTATTTTCCCTTCCTTCATGCTTCATATATTCAAACGCATAGCAGCAGGCAAGCGGCCACAGGAACGCAACCAGGCCTGCAAATACCTTACCAAGTCCATCCATGCTAAGACGGATTGGCATCTCTTCCGAAATACGGAACAGCGTTACCGGTTCAAACCCTTCTGCACCGGACAGCAGCCCAAGAAGCACAAGGGAATTAAGCAGCACGCATACGATAACATACAGCTCTCTGGCATGATTCTTTTTGAATTTAAATAACGGTATCAGTGCTCCCGCAATAACCGGAAGCAGAACCGGTATCAGCAATAAGTAATTCATCCTCTTCTCCATTCCTCGGT
>CAJTZB010000150.1 GCA_910583815.1 uncultured Lachnospiraceae bacterium | reverse complement strand
CGCTCTGCGGTTTTCATGGCATTCCGGCTGACTTTTCTGATTATCGGTTCGTCTCTTATGACGCTGACGACAACACCAAACCAACTGACGGACGGCTTAGAAACCGGCCTGCGTCCGCTAAAGAAACTACATGTGCCGGTGCATGAGATTTCAATGATGATGTCAATTGCACTTCGCTTCATTCCGATTCTTCTGGAAGAGACAGATAAAATTATGAAGGCGCAGCAGGCAAGAGGTGCTGATTTTGAGGAAGGAAAGCTGATGGAGCGAGTCAAAGCGCTTGTGCCGATTCTGGTGCCGTTATTTGTATCCGCATTCCGTCGTGCCAACGACCTTGCAATGGCGATGGAGGCCCGTTGTTACCGTGGAGGCGAGGGCAGGACAAGGATGAAGCCGCTCAAATATAAAAAGCATGATATGGGGGCATATGCCGTGCTGCTTGGCTATTTGGTTATTTTAATTGCGGCAGACCGCATTGTAGGAACATTATTATGAAACGCATTTTGCTTGTAGTTGCATATGAAGGGACCAAATACTGTGGATGGCAGGTTCAGCCAAATCAGATTACGGTTGAAGGAGTATTAAACAGAGAGCTGTCTAGGCTGCTTGGAGAAGAGATAGAAGTGATTGGGGCAAGCCGCACTGATTCCGGTGTACATGCTATGGGAAATGTGGCAGTATTTGATACAAATACAAAGATTCCGGCGGAAAAAATCTGCTATGCCATCAACCGGAGCCTGCCGGAAGACATTGTTGTACAGTCTTCGAGGGAAGTGCCGGAACGTTTTCATCCAAGACATTGCGACAGCTTTAAAACATACGAATATAGGATTTGGAATGCGGATTTTATTCAGCCTTTTAACCGGAAATATACGCATTTTGTCTATCGGGAGCTGGATACGGATGCTATGCAAAGGGCGGCAGAACAATTGCTTGGAGTGCATGATTTTACAAGTTTTTGTTCGGTAAAGACACAGGTACAAGACCATGTTCGTACAATTTATCAGGCCGAAGTCAGGCGCGACGGTAAGCTTGTGACGCTTCGGATCCGCGGAAACGGCTTTTTATATAATATGGTTCGTATCATTGCAGGAACACTAATTAAAGTTGGCATGCATGAATTGCCCGAAAACTGCATATCCTCCATTCTGGAAGCAAAAAACAGGGAGGCAGCAGGGCCGACAGCGCCGGCACAGGGACTGATGCTGATTGGAATCGAGTATCCTGACCTCTCTTAAGACTGCGTTTTGTGCAAGGAGGACTGAATGAACCGAAAAACACTGTGGAAGCTGCTTGCCTTGGCTGTACTTTTAGCAGGAGGGGTTTCGTGGTATTTCTTTTGGCCGAGGGAGGATGCGGGACGGCATACGGTTTCTGTTATCGAACTGAACGGCACGGCGCTTGTGGAGCGCTCAGGGATGAAAATTTCTGCCTACGAAGGAATGAAATTAAAGGACGGCGACAGTATTTGCGCCGTTTCAGGACAAGAAGTGATTCTTGGAATGGACGGAATTCCGTTCGCTGTTTTGGAGCCTGGAACGGAACTTAGCATAGAACTGATAAAAGAAGAAACTAACGGCACACAAATTCAGATGGAAGAAGGAAGTGTGCTGTTTTTGTCTGGTGCAACGCTTTCTGGTTCGGCGCCAAAACAGGCAGCAGAGCTGCTGCTTTCTGCCGGTGGGCTTCGGATGGATGCCAATGGGGCATCATTTTATATTACGGTTCAAGGGGAGGAAGGAGCAACACATACAGAACTTTCTGTCTGGAGTGGAAGGGTAATGGCGGCTCCGCTTGCCGGCGGCAAAGAAGAAAGCGTTGCAGCAGGAATGACGGCTTCCTATCTGTTGGATGAGATGGGAGTCAGTTCTAAAGGACAGAAAGCATTTACGCTTTGGCAGTTTTCTGATCATGTATTGGAAAAGCTGCTTATGGCAGACAAAGCACAAAGCCCATTTTGTGTAAGCAGAGAAGAGCTTGCAAGCGAGCTTGCAGAACGAGAGGCTGTTATGGCAGGAAATACAAATCTGCCTTCCGCAGCTGTTTCGGCGAAACCGACGAAACATCCAACACCAAAGGCAGAAGTTACACTAAGTCCGACTCCAAACATTGGGACAACGCCAATACCTGCCCCGGATATAGCAGCGACACCGATGCCTTCTCTTAGTCCAACGGCACCAATACCTACGCCTACGGATACTCCGTCGGTGACTCCTGCAGAACACCCATCGCCATCACCAACGGAATCTGCGGAGCCTTCGGTAACACCTGCGCCGACAAGCGAATTGCCTGCCACATCAGATGCAGAATCAGAGCTTGCAAACAGATTCGCACAGTTGGTCGGGCAGACGCCAAAATCAGACCCAAACGATGGAGTCCTCACTTATTATGAGTTTGCAATCGGGATGCTTGCCGCAGCAGAGCCTAAACTGGAAGCATCAGGAATGAACATGGAAACGGCGCTGATGGGTTTTGCGTTCCGCCTGATTACAGGTGGAATTGACATTAACAGGCTGGATGTCAATGACCCAATTACAAGAGAAGACGCAGCATTGTTTATCTGGTACGGAGCGCAGAGTATTGGATACGCGCCGGCATCTGCAGAAATAGCAGCTACAGCGGCTTATGTAACAGACATTGAAGAATGTACGCTGCCAAGACAGAAAGCTATCGGTTTTCTGTATCAGGAGGGCTACGAAGAGGGTTACCAAAAGAGCGGACAGAAGTTCCGCCCGCAAGATATTTTGACAACCGAGGAGGGCGAATCTTGGACTAGGACTTCGACAGAACTGTGGAAGCCGGAATAAAAGAAGAAAAAACAGAAAAGTTTTAGGACATAGGGATAAATCATTTTTCAAATGATTTATCCCTATGTTAATTTAGAAAATTTGAAAAAAGAGAAGAAAAAATGAAAAAATGCAGTTGACAGCAGAAGAAGCTTCTTATATAATGAATCACGTTGACGCCGAAAAACCAGAATGCGGGTTGTTCGGCAGGTGAAGCGTATCAAATGTACTTATGAAACATATTTACGCAGACGTAATGAATGGAAGAAGGAACAACGATTTAAGGAGGAAATGCAATGAAGACTTTTATGGCAAGTCCGGCAACCATTGAAAGAAAATGGTATGTGATTGACGCAGAAGGCCAGACATTAGGACGTTTTGCATCTGAAGTTGCTAAAGTGTTAAGAGGCAAGAATAAGCCGATTTACACACCGCACATTGACACAGGTGATTATGTAGTTGTTGTAAACGCAGCAAAGATTAAGGTGACCGGCAAGAAGCTGGAGCAGAAGATTTATTATAACCACTCTGATTATCCGGGCGGAATGAGAGAGACTACCTTAAAGGAACTTCTCGCAAAGAAGCCGGAAGAAGTTATTACCCTTGCAGTAAAGGGAATGCTTCCAAAGGGACCTTTGGGCAGAGCTATGATTACCAAGTTACATGTATACGCTGGTCCGGAGCATGAACAGGCAGCTCAGAAACCAGAAGTATTAGAGTTTAAGTTCTAATAACTGAAAGGAGGACAAAACATTGGCTAAGGCAAGATACTACGGAACAGGCAGAAGAAAGAGCAGTGTTGCCAGAGTATATTTAACCCCTGGAACAGGCAAGGTTACAATCAATAAGAGAGATATGGAAGAATATTTCGGGTTAGAGACATTAAAGCTGATCGTTCGTCAGCCACTCGCCCTGACAGAGAATGTTGATAAATTTGACGTACTTGTAACAGTACGCGGCGGCGGTTTTACAGGTCAGGCAGGCGCTATCAGGCACGGTATTTCCAGGGCTCTGTTACAGGCAGATTCCGACTACCGTCCGGCATTAAAGAAGGCAGGTTTCTTAACAAGAGACCCAAGAATGAAGGAAAGAAAGAAGTACGGCTTGAAGGCTGCAAGACGTGCACCGCAGTTCTCCAAGAGATAGTTCAATCGAATATCAGAAAAGAACAACAAACCCCGAAAACATTGGATTTTCGGGGTTTTCTTTATATTCTGGAATTCTGTGAGATGCCTCAAAAACACACAAAATTTAAACGGTAACTGACACATAACTAACAGGTAACTAACAAACGAAAAAATGTTTTCCTTGTGTCTTATATAAGACAGTGGTAAAATATAAAAAAACATAGAAATAGGGAGGAAACGATGGAGATTGTTGTTGCAGTATTTGGTGGAATAACAGTGTTTTTTATAGCAGGAGTGTTCATGTGTTGGTGGAGAACATGGGGGAGAGTTGACAGGATTTTCGATGAAATAAAAAGGGATGCAGATAGATGCTGAAAAAGGAAAGCAACACAAGGAATCGGACAGCATACAAGAATCAGCACAGAAAAGACCACTATGACACGATACTGTTTGCATTTCCAAAGGGAGAAAAAGAGAGAATAAAAACCGCAGCCTACTCACTGGGGATGTCCGTCAATGAATATCTCTATGCTTTAGTATGTGATGACCTCGCATCCGGAGAGAGCAGGTTCGGGAAGAAAAAACAGGGATTCAATGAGGAACAGCGGAGAATGTTAGAAAAGTGGCAAGTTCCGCAGAAATATTATGAAATGATTGAGGACCTGTCATATACAAAGGATGAGGGATATTTCATTTATCTTAAAGAAGGGTTTATAAATGATGCGACTGGCAGCAGGAACATCCATTGTGAAAAAACATCCGAAGTTAGAAGGATAATTGGAAAGACACATAAGAAATAAAGATTGTAGGATAAATGGGGCTGTCGCATTAAGAATGCCAGATACAGGATACTGCAAAGCTTGATACAATGCCGAAACCATATCTTGTATTCTAATCCTTAGTGCGACAGCCCCTTGCTATATTTTGTTGATTGCGTCGATTAGTTCCTCAATCTCAAAGTGTGTATAGACAACCTCTGTCACGCTCTGTCCTTTATGCCCGACAATCTTTTTTATGATTTTATCAGAGACATCTGCTGCCGCCAACATGGAAATGCAGGTGTGGCGAGTGTCATGCGGTCGGTGGACCATATTAAGCGTTTCAATCAGAGGGGTCCAGTAACTGTCATAATAATTCCGGTATTTGATATGTTCCCCATCCGGTGTCGAAAGCAGATATTCACAATCATTTTGGCTATACCAGTATTCAAAAAAAGGATGAACTTTTTCGGCAATTGGAGCGGTGCGGATTCCTGCCTCTGTTTTGGATGCGGTGATTTTGAAATATCTTTCTCCAAGGTTCACATTTTCTTTTTTCAAATCCAATAATTCGCTAATGCGACATCCGGAATATATCAGCATAAGGATAACAGTGTAATATATATTTGTGCCCTTGGCATCCCATAATTTTTTAATTTCTGTTTTGCTAAATGGTTTCCGGTTGTAGGCGTTTGGGTTTCCTGCTTTTTTGATGTTGATATACTCAACAAAATTCCGTTCTTTTGGTATGATTTCGTGAATTACAGCATATTTGTACATCATGCCAAGAAGGACTTTTAGTTTCCGGAGCGTGGGATAATTTTTTCCGGATCCGTCAACGAGCATTTGCAGGTGGTCAAGTTTCGCATCAACAAACTGCATCTTTGCAATTTTATCGCATAGCGCCCAGGCTGCCTTATATCCTGCAACGTTGGAATCGCTCACATTTGGAAAATGCTCATCGCTCCAACGCTCATACACGTCCTCAAAAGTAGTTTTTGAGGCATTGACATCGTAAGGGTTGCTGTTAAAATCTGCAAGGGCATTCAGCGCATCTTTGCGAGTTGGATAGTAGCCTACAGTTATGTATAGCTGCTTTGTTTTTCCGGTTTCGGGGTCTATTTCCCATCCCTTTGTCTTTTTAGCGACATATGGATTTCGACGGTTTTTTCCGGACAGCTTGTAAACAGAACCAAATCCATTTGGGAGCTTCATGGTATCATCCTCCTAAAAATAAGTATAAAAATAACAGATGGTCTATTGCCATCTGTCACCGGAAATGATACAATATAGCTGTGATTTGGTGCATCTTTCCGGATGTATCGTTCCGCCTCAGTGTTGGTAGCGCCGGGGCGGTTTTTAAGTCATAGGTTATTTGTTTGTTGACATTATTATAGTATAGGGCGTATAATCTATCTAGCTTGAGAGCCAGCCCCTGCAGGTATCATGAAACTGATGGTACTGATTGTATGCTGG
>CAJTZB010000149.1 GCA_910583815.1 uncultured Lachnospiraceae bacterium | reverse complement strand
TTCTGTCAGTTCATGGTAATGCGTCGCAAACAGTGTCTTTGCACCAAGCTTTGCTACGTCTGCAATGTGTTCCACGACTGCCCATGCAATGCTGAGACCGTCGTATGTACTTGTTCCTCTTCCGATTTCATCTAAAATTAAGAGGCTGTTTTTCGTCGCATTCCGAAGAATATTTGCAACCTCGGTCATTTCCACCATAAACGTGCTTTGCCCGGAAGCGAGGTCGTCTGATGCACCTACTCTTGTAAAAATCCGGTCTGCAATCCCAATGTCTGCGCTTTCTGCAGGAACAAAGCTTCCAATTTGTGCCATCAGCACAATCAATGCCGTCTGGCGCATATAGGTGGATTTTCCTGCCATATTAGGCCCGGTAATAATGGAAACACGATGGGTATCGTTATCCAGACGCGTATCGTTCTCCACAAACATGTCATTGGAAATCATCAGTTCAACTACTGGATGCCTGCCTCCGCGAATGGAAATCACACCATCTTCATTGATGGAAGGACGCACATAGTGGTTGCGTTCTGCCACAAGTGCAAGTGAAGCGAATGCGTCTGCCTTTGCGATTGCCTTTGCGGTCTTCTGGATGCGCAGCACCTGTCCGGCAATTGTTTCCCGAAGCTCTGTAAACAAGTCATATTCCAGTGAAAACAGCTTGTCCTCTGCTCCCAGAATATCTTCTTCCATTTTCTTTAGTTCTAATGTTGTATACCGTTCTGCATTTGCCAGTGTCTGCTTTCTGATCCATGTTTCCGGCACAAGCTCTTTGTAGGAGTTTGTCACTTCCAGATAATAGCCAAAGACTCTGTTAAACTTAATTTTTAAGTTTTTAATGCCGGTCGATTCTCTTTCCTTTGCTTCCAGTTCTGCTAACCAGTTTTTCCCTTCTGTCTTTGCAAGGCGCAGACGGTCTACCTCTTCATTGTAACCGGACTTGATAATACCTCCCTCTTTGATAGCCAGAGGAGGGTCCGGTGCAATCGCTGAATTGATTAGCTGCTCCATGTCTGAAAGTGTATCAATATCCTGATAAATCTGCCGCCATTCCTCTGACTCCAGTTCCTTTATGAGAAAACGGATATGTGGCAGCATCTGCAGGGAAGTAAGCAGTGCTATCATATCTCTTGGATTTGCTGAACGGTAACTTACCCTGCCCATCAGCCGCTCCAAATCATAAATAGCATCCAAATATTCTCTCATTTCTTCCCTTGTAATAACATTATCATTGAGTTCTTCAATGGCATCCAGACGCTCGTTGATGTCCTTCTTTTGAATCAGCGGCTGTTCTAAAAAAGTACGGAGCATCCTTGCCCCCATCGCTGTTTTTGTCTTATCAAGCACCCAAAGCAGGGAGCCCCGTTTCTGCTTTTCACGAAGTGTTTCCGTCAGTTCCAAATTTCTTCTTGTGGAACTGTCTATAATCATATATCTTCCAGTAGAGTACGGAAGCAGCCTTGTAATATGCTCCAGGGAATTCTTCTGCGTCTCATATAAATACAGTAAAACCGCACCTGCTGCAATGGTTCCGATGTCATAATCCTTTAATCCAAGCCCATCCAAAGCACCAACACCAAAATGCTGTTTTAATTCCTTTTCGCAGACCTCTTCATCAAAATACCAGTCCTCCAAAATCCGGACAGAAATATTCAGGCGGTTCTTCAAATCCTCTAAATCCATGCCGCTTACTGCAAGCGAGGTATTGCAAATAAGCTCAGACGGCATAAATTTCATGACCTCATCGGCTGCCTGCCGCAGTTCTTCTACCTGCGTCACATAATAATCGCCGGTCGTCACATCCACTGTAGAAATGCCAAACGTATGGTCCACATAGGCAATTCCCATCAGATAGTTGTTTTTTGTCTCATCCATTGACTGTGTATTTAAATTGGTTCCCGGAGTGACAATACGGATTACCTCACGCTTTACGATACCCTTTGCAAGCTTTGGGTCTTCCACCTGTTCGCAGATGGCAACGCGGTAGCCCTTGTTTACCAAACGGTTCAGATAGCTGTCCACTGCATGGTATGGAATCCCGCACATTGGCGCACGCTCTTCCTGTCCACAGCTCTTCCCGGTCAGCGTCAGTTCTAACTCCTTAGATACCGTAACCGCATCCTCAAAAAACATTTCATAAAAATCACCAAGACGGTAAAATAAAATGCAGTCCTTGTATTTCTCTTTTGTCTCTATATATTGCATCATCATTGGCGTGTACTCTGCCATATATTAACTCTCCTAATTCAATTCCGCAGTATCCCATTTCAAGGTACTGCTATTTTTCATTCTGCATCTTATACGCCTTCGTCTATAATCAGTTTATCAGAGTCGGCAGCAGCAGTCGCGAGTGTATCGCAGCGTTCGTTTTGCGGATGTCCGGCATGTCCTTTGACCCATATGTAGCTTACTTGATGCGGACGCATCGCAGCAAGCAGCCGTTTCCATAAATCCACATTTTTCACCGGTTCATTCTTCCCACGTTTCCATCCCTTTTTCTCCCAGCCCACTATCCAATGTTCATTAAATGCTTTTACAAGATATTGCGAGTCCGAGTAAAGCGTCACTTCGCATGGCTTGATCAGTGCTTCCAGACCAACAATGGCGGCAAGCAGTTCCATACGGTTATTGGTTGTCCGCACATAACCTTGCGAATATTCTCTGATATGTTCTTTGCCGCTTGGATCAATATAGCTTACAATTGTTCCATAGCCGCCCGGACCGTCTGGATTTCCTCTTGCCGAACCGTCGGTATATATTGTAACTTTCATCCTAACCTCCATTCCCCTGTTTCCATAAAATGCTGCGCTGTCTGTTTTGCCGCCTGAATCAGCTCATCCGGATAGCCCATCATGCCAAGCAGCCAAATTGCATTCTGGGATGTTGCACGCCCATCTTTCAGCTGATAGTCAAATACAACCTGACCATCTTTTATCTGTTCTTCAAAATGATAATTTGCATAATATTCTTCCAGTAAATGTGTCAGTTCCACATCATGCGTTGCCGCAAAGCAGATGGCATTTGCCATTGCAAGTGAAACCAGCACTCTTGATGAAGCAGAAATACGTTCTACGGTATTGGTGCCGCGCAATACCTCGTCCACAAAACAAAGTGTCGGACGCGCGTTTGACGCTGCATCCAAAATCCGCTTTAATGATTTGATTTCAACAATATAATAACTCTCTTTCTCAAACAGGTTGTCTGTCAAGGCAATGCTTGTCATAACCTGAAAGCAGCTTGCCTCATAGTGTCTGCAAAGTGCCGTATGAATCGTCTGTGAAAGAATTGCATTGATTGCCGCCGCTTTTAAGAACGTGGATTTCCCGGAGGCATTGGAACCGGTCAGCAGAATGGAACGCTCCGTTTCTAAGCTTGCAGGAACCGGATTCTCAACAAAAGGATGATACAGGCCGTCTACAGAAAGTTTTGCCTTGCCGTCTGTGCGAAGTTCCGGTACGCAGAACACTCCCATAAACATACGGAAAGATGCCACGGCGCACATTGCATCAAGGAAGCCAACCGTTTCAAAAATTTCAATAATCTCTTCTTTTTTCTGTAAAAAATCATGCAGCATCGTGTTGAACTTAATTAAATCTGTGTGGAATAAAATGCGTATATAGTCCAAAAGCAAAGCTGTCATATCTCCTGTGGCATTTTGTGGCGCCACAACTCCAGCTCCTCTTCTGAACGAACGAAATTTTGCTACCTTTTTTCCCATAGGCTCCGTATAGGCTGCCAAATCTGCAATATTTCTTTTGGATACTTTTTCCGCATGGTCAAGCAGACGGATGGTATAAGACATCGCTGCGAGATAAGGCTCTATCTCACCTTTTCGTTTATAATAAGTCACAATGTTGAAGCAGAGAAAGCAAAGAAGCAGAACGCCTCCTAGTGCTACAGAAAACGGAAGAAGCACAAAGCCAAACAGCATACCCGCCAAGCCAACAAAATGCATGACATTGGATTCTTGACGCACACTCGAAATCCGGTCCATGTATTCATATATAGAAATCTTTTTATGTTTACCAATAGAAGCAAAATCCATCTGCAGCTGCAGACGTTCTGCCTCATGCTCCGCAAACCATGTAATCACACGTTCGCGTTCCTCTAATGTTTCCAAATCAAACAACAGCTCATGCAAAGCCGCAAAGAGATATTCTTCTCCCATAGAAGAACAGGTTGCATTAACTGTCATAAACAGCTCGTCCATATTCAAATCATTCCATGTGATTTTGTCCAGAAAAAAACGGTCGGACTGCTCCGACTGATATTTTTTCTCATAATAGTATCCAATAGAACGGTACTTTTCCTGTGTATACTCCTCGGTTGGAAGACTCCCCCATTCTTTTAAAAGCCGCTGGCGCAGACGTATCTTTGCTTTTTTGCCATCATAGAATCCTTTTATTGTAAGAAAAATCATTCCTACTGCGATAACTGCTAAAATCTCCATAATTTCCTCGCATTCTGCCACTTAACGCAGCACATAAAAATCTTATTTATTTTATCACAAAAAATTCCGGTTGCCAAGGCAAAATTGCCGCAAAGCATGTTATGACTCTCCCCAAACCAAATGCCTTTTAAATCTGTCTATTTTTCTGCAAAAAATTCCCTCCAAGCCGGATAAGCTCGGAGGGAATAAACATTGCCATTTTAGTCTTTGATAATACGGCATACTTTCAAAATCGAATAGAAATATGCACTTGAAATTGCAACACCCTTGTAGTTTGTACTGGAGTGGATAACCTGCCCATTGCCAATGTAGATGCCAACATGGTTGATATATCCTGTTGAAACTTTTCCGTAGAAAATCAAATCGCCAGGCTTTGCTTCGGATAAGCTGATTTCCTTGTATTTCTTTGCCATATCACGAGTAACACGAGGCGTTGTATAACCAAAGTGTGCATATACTTTCTTTACAAAACCGGAACAGTCAATTCCTTTGTATAAGTCATTGCCGCCCCATTTATATGGAGTTCCGATAAATTTCTTTGCATAGTCACAGATAGAAACTCGCAGGTCTGAAACATCTTTTCCATACGGTGTATACTTGGAAGCCCACTGAAGTTCATAAGAAACCGTAACATAATCCGCCGAGACATACGCAACTGCGTTTTCATTGTCTTCATCGTCTACAAATACTTCTACCCAGACCTTTGAAGTTTCATCGTCTTTGTTGACAACAACTTCTTTGGACACAAGCATCTGCTCTCCTGCTTTGACTTTGGTAATAATCGTAGAATCTGTACTTGGCTCCGTACGGACATTAAGTGCATTGACCGTGGAATTTACTTTTGCATAAAGAGTCGCAATTTCCTGAGCACGTTCAACAGCTTCTTCCTCCATCAGCAGGTATGAGGTGTCAACATATCCTGAAACAGCTCCCGACTTCACCTTTGCCCAGCCATTATCATCTATGGACTCTATAATGCAGGCTGCATCTTTTGCAAGGATACCAACCTTAGCATAAGAAGTCCCAGGCCCTTTCCGTATATTCAGGCTGCTTGTTACATTCGCAATTGCCAAATTTTCCGGTGCCTGAAATGCCACAGCATACAGTTCTGTTGTATCTGTATCCTCGGATTCGTTCGCAGTTTTATAGTACCTGTCGAGCGCCTCCGTAATCCCTGCTAAAGAATTTTCTCCTTCTACTACTTCTGCCTTTACGGAGAGCAGCGGAGCCTGTATTGTAATAATGCCTGCCAAAGCTGTGCAAACAAATGTCTTTACGATTTTTTTCATCGGTGCCTCCACGTATGGATTTTATGTTATTATAGTATCTCTTATTAAAATGTTACATAAATGTTAAAATTATTACGTGAATATTATAGCAAATGAAACATTTTATGTCAACCAATTCTTTGGATTATTTGCAGCGCTACCATATTTTATTCTACTTCTGTAGTATTCAGTAAACAAAGGAAAAATACAAGCAAATGGCTGGTACAATAAATTGTCCCCAGCCATTTGTCGAAAAAATTTGCTGCTTACTCATGTTTTTGGCGGTCAAAAAGTCAAAAATCCTCCCACAAGCAAGCTTGTGTCGGTTTTGCCCTATTATCAAATAATAATACAAATCAATCCACCGCTGCTCTCATTGATGATTTTCTGCATGGTATCCTGCAGCTTTACTCTGCTCGCTTCATTTACATTGTTGATTTTTG
>CAJTZB010000148.1 GCA_910583815.1 uncultured Lachnospiraceae bacterium | reverse complement strand
GAGCCCAAATCAGCTTTGTGACCGCCGCCTCTGTCGTCATATCATAGGCGCTGATAACGCCTTGCTTTAACGCCATCTGCCCAACCTGATAGATGGACAGATCACTTTTTTCATAGAGGCATTGGCTCGACACGACAACCGGAATCCCATGCTCTGCTACTTTCTGGAGTTTCTCAATCAGATTCCTGTGTACAAAATGAATGCCGCCTGCCCCAAACGCTTCAATAACAATTCCTTTGTAATTCATCTGAAGCAGCACATCAAAAATCTGCGGGTTCAGCCCCGGTGTCAGTTTAATTAAGAAGACATCCGAACAAAGGCTGTCATATAGCCCACATGCACCGGTTGGCTTTTTTAAAATTTCTTCATTGACACGCAGCCCATCTGAATTAAACTGCGCTACATAAGGACAGTTGACACTTTCAAATGCATTAAACCCTGTTGTGCGCACTTTAACTGCTCTGGTTCCCAAAATAATCTTCCGGTCAAATGCCAGAAACACTCCTGCAATCCCGCTTGCTGCCATTGCAAGTGCATAACGCAGGTTATCTGCCGCATCAGTCAATGGGTGTTGCAAAGGAAGCTGTGAGCCCGTCAGCACAACCGGAATTGGAAGGTTTTTCAGCATAAATGACAAAATGGAAGACGTATATGCCATTGTGTCGGTTCCGTGTGTGATAATAATTCCGTCATAATTTTTATATTCCGCAAAAACACTACGTGCAATCAGTATCCATTCCTCTGGCTGGATGTTGGAACTATCCAGCTGCAGTATATCCCTTGTCACGATTTCATAGTTTTCTGCAACCCCAATCAGATGCGGAAGGAAATTCCCTGCACGAAGCGCAGGCTCTAAACCGTCCTTTCCTGCCTCCGAAGCAATCGTTCCTCCTGTCGCCAAAACAAGTATTTTCTTTTTCATCATTGCCTTCATTTCTGCGCTTTTCCCGCGCTGTACTGTAAAATATTTATCATCAAAAAAATGCAGCGTCTGTATACAAATGCTAAATTTAAAAGCCGTTCTCTTACCCGCCCATATACCGTCACTGCTATGAGCATGTATCCACTACTATACAAAAAAAGCCGTAAAAAATCAAGGGCGATTCCAGCAAAATAAAAAAGCGCAATGCCCAATCTGAGGCGTCACGCTTTCCATTATAATGGAAGCCAGGCCACTATTCCAATTTCCGTAGCTTTTCACTATATTTTTTATTTTATATTTTTCGTCTCATTCAGCCAGTTAAGGAATTCCTTTGCAACTTTTTGCTTGCCAGAAGGAAGCCTGCGAAAATTTGCAAGAACAGAATCATCTGTTTCCTCTTCTGCACCTGCCCCAAGCAGCAGCTCATTCGGTGTCGTATGTAATACATCTGCAATCTGCATCAGCACATCAATGGAAGGAATCGAGCGCCCATGCTCGATATTGGAAAGATATTTGTGGCTCAGTCCGGCTTCGTTCTCTACTTCCACCTGCGTCATACGCCTTGCCCTTCGCACATGTGCAATCCGTTTTCCAATTTCTGTGTAATCCATATACATTTTGTGCCCTCCAATCTAAGCCTTGCTGTCCGTTTTCTTTTTTTGCTCCTCAAGGTAGGCATCGCATACCTTCTGTGCTTCTCCAAGCATACGCATACTCCCCTTATCTAACCAGATGGCATGGCTGCAAAGACGCTTTACCTCATCTAAAGAGTGCGACACATACAAAAGCGTTGTTCCTCCAGAAAGCATCTCATTCATACGCTGCTCACATTTTTTGCGGAATGCATAATCTCCAACTGAAAGAATCTCATCCACAATCAATATATCCGGCTGCGTCATCGTGGCTACCGCAAAACCGAGCCTTGCCTTCATGCCTGAAGAATAGTTCTTAATAGGAGAATCCAAAAAATCCCAAAGTTCTGCAAACTCTACAATTTCATTAAAATGCTCCCTCATATATTTTTCCGTATGCCCAAGAACACAGCCATTCAAATAGATATTTTCTCTTGCAGTCAGATTTTGGTCAAAACCTGCCCCAAGCTCAATTAAAGGCGCAATGCTCCCATTCACTGCAATGCTCCCGCTATACGGCTTTAATATTCCGCTAACTGCCTTTAACAGTGTAGATTTGCCGGAACCATTCGTCCCTATAATTCCCCATGCTTCTCCCTGTCTGACCTGAAAACTCACGTTCTTTACTGCCAGAAACTCCTGAAATAAAAGCTCTTTCTTTATTAAGCGAATGAAATATTCCTTTAAGTTATCCACCTTCTGGTTCGCCAGATTGAAGCGGATGGTTACGTCTTTTACGTCAATTGCAACTTTTTCGCCCATTTATATTTCCTCATATATATGCAAAGCACTAAAACTGTTGATATATAAATGCCTGTGCATCATATCCAATTCCATAGCAGCCAAAAATAATAACAGCAAATAACAAAACATATAATACTGCCCACCGAAAAATAATATTCTGTTCTGCCAGCCATTCCCGGAGCGAATGCCCTAAAACCTCCCTCATAATTCCGCTTACTCCAAGCAGCAGCAATGACAGGAGCAGAAGCACCCACTCTTTTCCGCTTAGCCCAAGATCCAGCAAAGAACCATCCACTAAAATCCACGGATTAAACGTTGAAAAGGCAGATTTCCAAAGCCCAACCCCTTCTGCAAAACCGTTATATGAGCGGAAAAAGGATAAGCCTACCATAAAACAGAGGAAAGTACGCAGCGACTGAAACAGTTTAAAACTAAAACAATCTGTATTTATCCTAAATATTTTTATTATCTTTTCAGACAACGGCTTGCATGCTTCTCCAAGTACTATCAGGAACCACATGAAAAGCCCTGAACCAAAAATATAATTCCATGCGCCTCCATGCCAAAAACCAATCAGAAACCAGGAAGGAAACAGACCTATCCATACAGGTATCTTTTTTCCCAATTTCTTTCCAAACCTTTTTTTGTATTTATCTCCTATTTTCTGTAATAATTGTGTCTTCAAAATAGGATACAAAATATAGTCTTTTAACCATTCCCCTAATGTAATATGCCACCTGCGCCAGAACTCAGAAATACTTTTTGAAAAAAACGGTGTCCTAAAGTTTTCTGGTAGTTTTATTCCAAACAGTTCGGATACACCAAGGACAATATCAATGCATCCAGAAAAATCTGTATACAGCTGAAATACAAAACATATAACTGCTATAAAAACATAAGCGCCGGCATACGTGTGATAATCTTCATAAACAGTATTCACTACTACTGCCAATCGTTCCGACACCACAAGTTTCTTGAAAAATCCCCATAAAATCCGCTGTGCCCCAAAACAAATATTTTGATAGCTCAAGCGATGTCCCATATACAGTTCTTCTGCAATTTCCCTATAGCGGATAATCGGACCGGATGTCAAAGAAGGAAAATATCCTGCAAACAAAGCAAACTTGGCCAAATTCTTCTGTACTGCACCTACACCCCAATACAGATCAAGCAGATAGCTTATCAAATTTAACGTATAATAAGAGATGCCTATCGGAGCCGCCAGCTTCAGACTCTGGATAGCAAGCGGATGCCCTATCGCATTTCCAAAAATACGTACCGGCTCAAGAAAAAAATTCACCTCTTTTAATACAATCAGCATGCCCGCATCAAAAATAAGCGCAGCAATTAAAATTCCCTTGCTTTTCTTCTTATCTAGTGCAAGACCTGCAAACCATGTCCCTAGCACTGCAAGCCCCATAACGGCTGCCAGCTGTATCCCATTTCCGTTTACCAGAAAAACAATGCTGCCAAGAAGCAGCAACAGCCATTGAAAGCGTCTTGGAACTGCATAATACAGAAACGCAATAGCAGCCACAAATATAAGAAACTCTGCAGAAGCCATGTTCATTTTCTATTTTCCTCCCTGTTTCAGTTCAATCTAGCGTCGGTGTACAGACGCTAACCTTCCAACAACTCTATCAGGCCTAATTCCGTCATTAAAAAGGCTACCTTCCTGTTCTGAAATAGGACTGCCTCTTTCGGTTCTGAGACTAATAGCGCACCTTTCTTGGTAAACCTCTCTATCACCCTCTCCATGTTATCTGTCTGATAACAGGCATGGTACATGAAGTTCCTCTTCTTTATATAGTTCCTCACCACGTCACCTTCTATCAGTTCAATCAGAGTCCCATCGTCCATCGTCAGCATGCACAGCTTCGCGCCCTGATTCTCGTCGTAAACCGTATCACTGACATCAACAATCCTAAAAAATTCAGACAGGTACTTTTTTGTCTCTTCCATATTTGAAGTTGCCAGACCAATGTGATGCAACTTCATGCTTTCTACCCCCCCCATATCCATTATTTTCCTTTTCTTTTCAAGATAATATCCACCATTGCACCTACATTCTTCATGGTAGCCACCTCGCCCATGTTGAACTTGATGCCAAAGCACTGCTCCACTGCCACAATCAGGTTGATGTGCTCCAGACTGTCCCAGTCCTCAATGTCTGCGGATGTTGTCTCCTCCCCGACGGTAATGCCGTCATCGTCAAACACTTCCCTGAACACCTCGTTCAGCTTCCCAAATATCTCTTCCCTTGTCATTCCCATTCTCCTTTCAGAATCGCTGTCTGGGGCGGCACATATGTCCGCCTATTCCTCCACGCGTATCACTTTGTTTTTGTCCTCATAGATGTCCGGAATCCCAAACCTCCAGACCGCATTGCCCTCCGCATCCTCGCTTATCTTGTCAAAGCCCTGCAGCCCATAGAACTCTTTCACCATAGCATTTTTTGCTGTTGGGTAATAATAGCCCCTTATCTCTGTTACTCCCCGCTCTCTGAGGCGGTGAACCAGCGTATCCATCATTGCGCATTCCATGTCGCGCTTTAACACCCTGCAGCTCATTAGCCACAGCTCAATATGGCAGGTATCCCCCTCTGTCCGCCCAATCACCACCGAGACGACACCATTGTCGCCGAACTTGTCCGAAAGCTTCCCATACAGGGTTACCCGGCTATCATCTGCCGCGGCCTCCTCAATTTCCGGCTGGCTGTAGCGCTTCGTTGTAAGATTAAACTGGTTGCTCTTGTTCGTAAGCTGCGCAATCCTCGACATATAGACCGGCTCGAACGGCCGAATCAATGCCTCCATCTGCAGGGAGCGCAGATATTCCCCATAGTCCCCTGCATCCGCCTCCAGCCTTGCGCGCTCCACATTCGCCTTGTACATCTGGCTACGCTTTAAGTCGTCCCCCGAGAGGCTGACTGCCTCAAAGTACCCATGCCGGTCTATCTCCCGGATATAATGCTCTACCGTGGATACCTCCGGTATTGCCACCGCCGGGAGCTGCTGCCTCACAATCTCGCGCTCTGCCGGGTTGTCGTCCACGAACACAAGGCTGTCCGCCCCAATATTCAGCTCACTCGCAATCTGCGCGATGTTCCTGCTTTTTGGCTCCCAGTTTGCCTTGATTACAATAAAGTCCTCCGGCCTGAGCGTGCCATCCGGATGGTTCAGCCCTGCGATTGCGTTCCTCTCCTCGTTTTTGGAGCAGATATTGAGCAGGATTCCCATCTCCTTATGCCCCTTTAAATAGGACTGGAACTCGCTGTATGCCTGTCCTGTGGACGTCTCCTGCCCGATCTCCAGACCCTCCACGCCATCATCCCCGACAATGCCGCCCCACAGGGTGTTGTCCAAGTCAAGCACAAACGCCTTCCTGTTCTTCCCATAGATTGCCTTGGTGATATTTGCCACGCTGTGGGCAAGCACCGGAACCGCCGGCACACAGAGCGCATACTTGTACATATGCCAGTAGAAAGGATCCGACCACTTATCCAGCCCATAGCACGCGGACAGGTAGTTGATGTCGTTTATGTGGAAGTTCTCATGGCCCCTGGCATACTCATAGAACTTCTCATTGAGCCGCCCGATAAAGTTTACCCTGCCACGGTGGTCGCTCGCGTCCATGTTGCCAAGCAGCCTGTAAGCCGGCAGCTCCATGTTGTTCTGGATAATAGGGCAGCGGTAGGTCTCTGCAAGGCGTTCCCACATCTTCTCAAATTTTCCGTACTCCGCAGCAAGTTTCTCCTCCACCTCCCGCGGCTGGTCGGCAATTTCCGGGTAGTTCCTGATGTTCCGGTTTGATGTGTGGATATAGATCAGGTCCGGCGCAAAATCCACAAGCTCCGGCGGTCCGAACATGGCATCCTCCCAGAACCTGCCGTACT
>CAJTZB010000147.1 GCA_910583815.1 uncultured Lachnospiraceae bacterium | reverse complement strand
CTTCTTTGAAACCGCCGATTCCGCTTTCACTGACAGAAATCATGTCAATCTTCCAACGCTGCACTTCGGCATATTTGACATACATCCGGTAAAGCTCCGCTGCAAACAATGCCGCCTCGTCACCACCTGCTCCTGCACGGATTTCTACTACAACGTTTTTCTCATCGTTCGGATCTTTTGGAAGAAGCAGTATCTTCATATGATTTTCAAGTTCTGCAATTCGTTCTTTACTTGCCGCAAGCTCTTCCTTTGCCAGCTCGCGCATCTCTTCATCGCTTTCCTCGTCCAGAATCTGAAGGCTGTCTTCTACATTCTGTTTTTCTTTTTTATATTCTGTATATGCCTCTGCAATAGGAGCCAAGTCATTCTGCTCCTTCATCAATTTACGGAATCTCTTCTGATCATTTACTACCGCAGGCTCACTGAGCTCATTCTGAATCTCCTCAAACCGCTGCAACAAATCTTCCAATTTATCAAACATAAAACGACCATGCCTTTCTATTTTCTGTTTCTCCAAACGCCGGATACCATCCGGTCAAGCGATGCGTAATCTCTGCCTGTCCAAAGTTCTGTAAAGCCTCTTTGAAGCATCAGCGTACGAACCTGTTCTGCCTGCTCACAGCCAATTTCAAACAACAGCCGTCCCCCATCTGACAAATACTCCGGTGCTGTCTGAACAATCTCTCGGTAAAATTTCAGCCCATCTTCCGCTCCGTCAAGGGCTGTCATGGGTTCATATTCCCTTACCTCCGGCATCAGCCCTGCAATATCCCTTGTAGGGATATAAGGCGGATTAGAGACAACTAAATCAAATATTTCATGCTGCGGAAGTGCCGCAAACAGATCCCCAAGATAGAATTCTGCCGCAACATTTAAATCTTTTGCATTTCTTTCTGCAATGTTCAGCGCTTCTTCTGAAATATCCGTGCCGACCGCATAAGACAGGTTGCATAGTTTGGCAAGGCTGATGACAATGCAGCCGGTCCCGGTGCACAAATCAAGCACCCTAGCGCCGGAAGAATACTCTCTCTCATACTGCTGCAAATATTTTATTGCTTCTTCCACCAAGCATTCGGTATCCTGCCTCGGAATCAGCGTTGCCGGGCTTACCGCAAACGGAAATCCCATAAATTCCTGCACCCCGGTCAGGTATTGCAGCGGAATCCTCTCGCAGCGCCTGTTTATCAATGAAAAAAATGCCTGCTCCCATTCCTCTGGAATCTGTTCTTTCGCTCTTAGAAAATATTCTGCCCGGCAAAGCCCCGTAACATGCTCAAGCAAATACCATGCATCTAAAGCCGCATCCGGAACTGCATGCTCTGTAAGCAATGCAGCTGCATGACGATATACTTCTTCATATGCACTCATCGCCTCTCGCCTGAAACTCCTCTTCCAGACTTTGCGTCATCAAATTCAAAATACATATCAAGTGCTTTTAAAATATCGTCTTCTTCCTCTGCAGCCGGTTTTGCCACCGTTTGAACCTGTTGCGGCTCTTTGCCTTTCTTTTGCCTGCTTCCGTACTTCACTTCAGGAATATCCGACTGTACTTTTATGTCAAACAGTTTAGATATATCGACTTCTAACGGTTTTTGCGCAGCTGCCGCAAATTCTTCTGTTGTTTCTTTTGCAGCAAGTACCTCTGGAGCTTCCTGTTCCTGCTTTTCTGATGCCGCTACCTGCCTCTTCGCATCTTTGGAAGCCTTTGGAGTATTTGCTGTTTTTCCTTTAGAAGAAGGCTTCTTTCCGCCCTTTTCAATAAAGCTCTTCCAGTCAAATACTGCTTCTACCGATTGGATTGCCACTTCTATCATAGAGTCGTCCGGTTCCTTTGTTGTCAGTGCCTGCAGCCACATTCCCGGACGGCTTAAAATGGCAACGATTTTGGAATTGCTTCTTCCTGCAAAGCGGATAAATTCATAGGAAATACCTGCAATCGCCGGAATCAGCAACAGCCTTACTGCAAAACGAAGCAGCGCATGGTCCACACGGATAAAAATAAAGAAAATCACACTGACAATCATAACAGTCAGCATAAAGCTGGTGCCGCAGCGCTTATGCTCCCTGCTTTGTTTTCTGACATTTGCAACTGTAAGCGGCAGACCATTTTCAATGCAGTTAATAGATTTATGCTCTGCACCATGATACATAAACAGCCGTTTTATATCTTTGATACGCGAAATTAAAAAAATGTAGCCGATAAAAATCAGAACACGAAATACGCCTTCTAACAAGGCAAGCAATGCTGCCGACTCAATTCTTGAAGACAGAAAGCTGGCAAGAAACATCGGAAGTGCTACAAAAATCCCAACTGCCAGCACAACAGACAAAAGTATTGTAGCCACATTCAATATTTTCTCTGCATTTCCCCCTGTCACTTTGTTCAATTTTTTTTCAATGCCTGACTCCTCTTCTTCCTCCTCAAAAAAAGAAGCTGAAAATGTCAGTGTTTTCATTCCGATTGAAATAGACTCCACAAACGCTGCCACGCCTCTGATAATTGGCAATTTCAGTATCGGATGTTTGCTTGCAGATTCCGTAAACTGGTTCGTCTCCACTACAATCTCATTATTTGGTTTCCTAACGGCTATGGCATATTGGGATCCGTTTTTCATCATAACGCCTTCAATTACCGCTTGCCCGCCGATTCCGGATGGTCTCATCTATATTCTTACCCCTTTCAAAACTGGAGGCTTTGTTGATTGTGCAAAGCTCCCATTGAGCAACAAATGCAAAAATTTAAAAATAGGCTGGGTTCCCCAAAGAACTCAACCTGATTTTTAATCTTATATAGAATTGTCTGCTAGTTCTGTGTCAAACCATACTTACGGTTGAACTTTTCAATAGCACCACGAGCAGCAGCAGTCTTCTGCTGTCCTGTATAGAAAGGATGACACTTAGCGCACACTTCTACGTGGATTTCCTGCTTTGTAGAACCTGTAACAAACTCGTTGCCGCAGTTGCATGTCACCTTTGCCTGATAATACTTTGGCTGAATTGCTTCTTTCATTGTTTTCACCTCTTACCTGCACATTAGGTCTTAAGACCTCATTATATAAACAGCTTTTTGATTATAACATACCTTTTTCTTCTTGGCAATACCTTAACCCACGATTTTTGTCTTTTTTACCGTCTCAATAAACTCTGCATTTGTCTTTGTCTGAGAAAACATGCTGATAATGCGCTCGGTTGCTTCTTCACTTTTCAATCCGTTGAGGGCGCGGCGCATTAATGTAGAAGCCTCCAATTCCGGCTGGGAAAGCAGCAGGTCTTCTCTTCTCGTACTGGAACGCGGCAAATCGATTGCCGGGAATACACGGCGTTCTGAAAGGTTCCTGTCAAGCACAAGCTCCATATTGCCCGTTCCTTTAAATTCCTCAAATACAACGTCGTCCATGCGGCTTCCGGTATCTACCAACGCAGTCGCAAGAATCGTCAGGCTTCCGCCCTCTCTCATATTTCGGGCAGCACCAAAAAACTTCTTTGGCATATGGAGTGCGGCAGGGTCAAGACCGCCGGAAAGCGTACGTCCGCTTGCCTGAACTGTCAGGTTGTACGCCCTTGCAAGCCTCGTAATGCTGTCAAGCAGGATTACCACATCCTTCTTATGCTCTACAAGACGTTTTGCGCGCTCAATGACCATTTCTGATACTCTCTTATGGTTTTCCGGAAGCTCATCAAACGTTGAGTAAATGACTTCCACCTGTTCGCCTTCAATAGACTCCTTAATGTCAGTGACTTCCTCCGGACGCTCATCAATCAGCAGAATAATCAGATGCATATCTTTATGGTTTCTGGTAATGGATTTTGCCACTTGCTTTAACAGTGTTGTTTTTCCCGTTTTTGGCTGAGATACAATCATTCCTCGTTGGCCTTTGCCGATTGGAGAGATCAAATCAACCATACGCATCGCAAGTGAACAATTCGGAGTTTCCAGATGGATTCTTTCATTTGGGAAAACCGGAGTCAGGTTTTCAAATTTCGCTCTTCTTGCAGCTTCTGCAGGAGTCACTCCATTAATCGTTTTTATATAAAGCAGGGCACTGAATTTTTCTGTCTGCATACGGATTTTTGTATTGCCGCAGATAATATCGCCGGTGCGGAGCCCAAACCGGCGAATCTGTATCGGGGATACATACACGTCGTGTTCTCCCGGAAGATAGTTATCACAGCGGATAAAGCCAAAGCCATCCGGCATAATTTCCAAAATTCCTTCTTTTGTCTCACCGCTGTCCAGCGCTTCTGTTTCCTTGGACAAACCTGCATAATAATCTACTATCTTTTCTCCAACAAAAGGTCTTGCAGAAATTGCAGTTCCCTGAACCGGTGCCTGTCCTGTCTGTGGCCCACTTGCTGCAGGCTGTCCTTGATAGGCTGTTCTGTTTCCCATCGGCCTGCGCTCTGCTGTGTTTTCCGTTTGGGAAAAATACGGACGTTTCTGTTGCGGAGCAGCACCATAGCCGGTTCCATAGCTTCTTCCTTCTGCAGCCTGACGCGCCGCATAACTTCTGTCTGCATATCTGTTTTCTGTATTTCTTACCTCTGGTATATGATTTTCTGCCGCTTTGTGCATCGTGACCGATTTTTCTTCCGGCTCTGCAACATGGCCTGCTTCTGCTTCCAACAATTCAATCAGATTCTGCTTCCTCATAGTCGAAACATTTTTTAATCCTCTTTTTCTGGCCTCCTCTTTTAATTCTGCCAGAGACATATTTATAAACTCTTCTGCCATAACAATCTCCTTTTCTTATGATTTTACATTGGCATTTGGGGTCTTGCAGGACATTACAGATGCTATGTTTGATGATCTGAACTAAAGATAGCATTATTATACACCAATATTTTCAAAAAAGGAAGTAAAAATTGAGACAGGCCTGTGTTTTGCAGCCAAGTTTTTAAAAAGTACATTTCCTCTCCAAAAAATTGACGAAACAATGCTTCGGTGGTAAAATAGACAAAAACAAACAAAAGCTACCGTCACCTGACAGAAAGGAAATTATCATTATGACAAACAGCGAAAAAGCACTGATGCTCCATGAGCAATGGAAAGGCAAGCTGACTACGGAGGCAAAATGTAAAGTTGCTTCTCGTGAGGACCTTGCCCTTGCTTATACTCCAGGCGTTGCCGAGCCGTGCAAAGTCATTGCCACCCATCCGGAGGCTGTATACCAATATACTATCAAATCCAACACAATAGCCGTTATCTCAGATGGAAGCGCCGTGCTTGGCCTTGGCAATATTGGTGCAGCGGCTGCTATGCCGGTCATGGAAGGAAAGTGTGTGCTGTTTAAAGAATTTGGTAATGTCAATGCATTCCCTATCTGCCTTGCCACGCAGGATACCGAAGAAATCATAAGGACTATTGTCAACATTGCACCTGCATTCGGCGGCATCAACTTAGAAGATATTTCTGCTCCACGCTGTTTTGAAATTGAACGACGTTTACAGGAACTGCTTTCAATTCCGGTGTTCCATGACGACCAGCACGGAACTGCCATCGTTGTACTGGCAGGCATTATCAATGCATTAAAAGTTACCGGAAAGAAAAAAGAAGACTGCGTTGTTGTCGTCAATGGAGCAGGTTCCGCCGGTATTGCAATTTCTAAACTCCTGCTGACTTATGGTTTCCGCCACCTCACACTTTGCGACAAGGCTGGAATTCTCTCCAAAAAAACAGAGGGATTAAACTGGGCACAAAAAGAAATGATGGACGTTACAAATCTTTCCTGCAAAGAAGGTTCTCTTGCTGATGCTATGAAAGATGCTGATATTTTTATTGGCGTTTCCGCCCCAAATATCGTAACTGAAGAAATGGTCGCCTCCATGAACCAAGATGCCATTCTGTTTGCAATGGCAAACCCGGTACCGGAAATCATGCCGGACCTTGCTAAACGCGCCGGTGCAAAAGTCGTTGGCACCGGACGTTCCGACTTTCCGAACCAGGTCAACAATGTAGTTGCCTTTCCGGGTATTTTCCGCGGAGCACTAGAAGGGCGTGCAGCCCAGATTACAGAAGAAATGAAACTTGCCGCTGCATCTGCAATTGCAGGACTTGTTTCAGATGAAGATCTAAATGAAAACAATATTATGCCGGAAGCATTTGACCCACGTGTGTGTGAAGCAGTCAGCGCCGCCGTAAAAGCGTTTATCTAACAGGAGGAACCCATGCAATCTGAATCGCTGATGCTCTATAAGCTCATCATTCTCTATATT
>CAJTZB010000146.1 GCA_910583815.1 uncultured Lachnospiraceae bacterium | reverse complement strand
TCGTGCCGCTGATTGAGAAAATTACTATGCCGAGACCTTTCGGAAAAGGAGGACGCGTTCATGGCTAAAACAAAAAAGCAGAGTATGATCAAGGATGCATTGATTTTATGTGCAATTTCCTTAATTGCAGCGCTTACTCTTGGATTTGTAAATGAAATGACAAAAGACAGAATTGCACTGCTTGCTGCACAGAAAAAGGCAGCAGCTTATCAGGCGGTATTCCCGGACGCAGTGGGTATTGTAGACAAGGAGAGCAATGAAGTCCTTGCGGCAGCGCTGGAAGAGTCGGACAAAATTCTTACAGATGGCGGCTTTTCCAATGTAAAACTGGATGAAGTCTGCATTGTCTGGGATGGCAATGGCAATACCATTGGCTATGTGGCTTCTGTTACATTGAAAGGCTACGACATTATGACACTGACGTTTGGCTATACAACAGAAGGAATATGTACCGGTCTGGAATTCCTTACCATTAACGAAACTCCGGGAATGGGCTTAAAAGCAAACGAACCTGCGTTTAAAAATCAGTTTATTGGTAAAAAAGCAGACTCCTTTGCAGTCGTGAAGGGCAATGCAGCAGCGGATAATGAAATTGACTGCATTACTGGTGCAACCATCACTTCGGATGCGGTTGTAAAAGGTGTTAATGCGGGCATCTGCTTTATGGATGAACTGCAGAACAGATTAGGGGGTGCACAGTAATGGGAAAGAGCATGAAACAGTTTTTTAACGGACTGGTGAAAGAAAACCCGACGTTCGTACTGATGCTTGGTATGTGTCCGACAATGGCAGTGACGACCTCCGCACAAAACGGTCTTGGCATGGGTCTGACAACGACCGCAGTCCTTGTGCTGTCGAACCTGTTTATCTCCCTGCTTCGGAAGATTATTCCGGACAAAGTAAGGATTCCGGCGTTTATTGTGATAGTTGCAACCTTTGTAACTGCTGTGCAGATGCTGTTAAAGGCATATCTGCCGGATCTGGATGAAAGCCTTGGGCTTTATATTCCTCTGATTGTAGTAAACTGCATTATCTTAGGCCGTGCAGAAGCATATGCCTATAAAAATGATGAGGTTTCCTCCATATTTGACGGTCTTGGTATGGGACTTGGATTTACAGTCGGTCTTACGGCAATCGGTATTGTAAGAGAGCTGATTGGTGCCGGTACGGTATTTGGTTTTGGAATAATGCCGGATGCGTATGAGCCGTTGGCTATTTTCACAAAGGCTCCTGGCGCCTTCCTTGTACTTGCAGTCCTGACTGCACTGCAGAATAAATTTAAGTTAAAATCTGCAACAAACGTAACAGGCGTCCGGGTTGCATGCGGCGGCAACTGTGCGGCATGTGCGGACGGACAGTGTGTAGAGTACAGAGAAGAAATCGGGAAGATCAATGGCATTAAGGAAGCAGAAGCAGCTGCTGCAAAGGCAGAAGCATTAAAGAAGGCAAAAGAAGCAAAGGCAGCGGCAGATGCTGCAAAGACAGCAGCAGATATGGCAGCTTCTGAGGGAACTTCCGAAACGAAGACGGAACAAGACGAAAAGGAGCAAGGCTGAGAACCTATGATTTTCAGCCGGAAATTTGTGCTACGCACAAAGTCTCCAGATTTTTGAAAGGAGCATGGTGATGAAAGAATTAATTCTTGTGCTGATTTCTGCAGCACTGGTAAATAACGTAGTATTAAGTCAGTTCCTTGGTCTGTGTCCGTTCCTTGGAGTTTCCAAGAAGACAAAGACAGCGGCAAGTATGGGAGCTGCGGTTATCTTTGTTATTATGATTGCAAGCGCAGTGACTTACGGAATCCAATATGGAATCTTAGAACCGCTTAAAATGGGATATATGCAGACGATTGTATTTATTCTTGTAATTGCAGCTTTGGTACAGCTTGTGGAGATGCTGTTAAAAAAGATGAGCCCGGCACTTTACTCTGCACTGGGCGTATACCTTCCGCTGATTACAACAAACTGTGCAGTACTTGGTGTTGCAATCACAAATATCCAGAATGGCAGCAACTTTGCCGAGAGCATGATGAACAGCCTTGGCACAAGTGTTGGTTTCCTGATTTCTATTGTGATTATGGCAGGAATCCGTGAAAGAATTGAAGGCAACAACATTCCAAAGCCGTTTCAAGGCATGCCGATTGTACTGATTACAGCAGGCTTGATGGCAATCGCATTCTGCGGCTTTGCAGGCGTATTATAGTCACATTAACAAACAGCGACAGCCCGGACGGCGCACAGCTAAATTTCCGGACACGAAGCGGCCGGAAATCCAGCTCTTAGTCAGGTGCGCAGGAAGGGATGCTGCGGAACTAAAATAAGGAGAAAACAAGATGATAACAGGTTCTATTCCTTTCATTGTGCTTGCATTCAGTATAAAAGACGTCTTGATCGCGGGTGTTGCGGTTGGTGCACTTGGGCTTTTGCTTGGTGTGGCTCTTGGAATTGCTGGCAAAGTATTTTTTGTAAAGGTTGACGAAAGAGAAGGCGAAGTAAGAGAGTGCCTTCCGGGAAATAACTGCGGCGGCTGCGGCTATCCAGGCTGTGACGGATTGGCAGCTGCAATCGCAGCAGGCAATGCGCCGGCCAATGCGTGTCCGGTTGCGAATGCAGAGGCTCATAGCAAAATCGCAGAGATTATGGGTTCAGAAGTAGAAGCATCCGAGAAAAAAGTAGCCTTTGTTAAGTGTTCTGGTACCTGTGACCAGACAGAGCGTAAATACAATTATTACGGAATCGCAGATTGTAAAAAGCTTGTGCATATTCCGGGACAGGGCGATAAGCTTTGCGAGTATGGCTGTCTTGGATTTGGCAGCTGTGTTACGGCTTGTAAGTTTGATGCAATCCATGTCATTGATGGTGTAGCTGTTGTAGACAAAGAGAAGTGCGTAGCTTGCGGTAAATGTGTGGCAGAATGTCCGAAGCACCTGATTGAGCTCGTTCCGTATGCATCTACTACGTTTGTAGGTTGCAGTTCTAAGGATAAGGGTAAGGATGTGAAGGCAGCCTGCAAAACAGGCTGTATTGGCTGCATGATTTGTACAAAACAGTGTGAGACAGGGGCAATTACTGTAGAGAACAACCTGGCACACATTGACTACTCTAAGTGTACCAACTGCGGCAAGTGTGCAGAAAAGTGCCCTCAGCATATCATTAAGATCAGCAAGTCGGCATAAAGAACAGACTTAGATAAAGACAAAAAAGGCTGCTGCAAATTGTTTTGGTTTGCAGCAGCCTTTTTTTGTTGCAAGGCAGGAAATTATCTTCTTACAGACTTCTAAGACGTAGCCTTGCCGCCGGTATGCCTGGTTGAAAAATCATCCAAGTTCGTATACATCCTCTTCTTTTGATGGAGAATTCCTCTAAAAAATCAGTTATCTTTTCAAAACAGCAAGCAGCATCCGTACACCGACACTATGGTATATTTTTTATATAAATTCTTATAAAGAGAAAAGTAAATCATGATAAATGTTGACTTTTCTTCCGTGCAAAGCTAGAATTGTTTTAGCAGGAAATGCAAGGAGGGAAAGAGAATGAGCATATTAAAGAATGGAATTTTATGGAATGACACAGAAGGAAATCCGATTCATGCACATGGAGGTTACATTATTTTTCATGATGGGTATTACTATTGGTATGGAGAAGACCGGAGAGAAGATTTTTATGTCAGCTGTTACCGTTCCAAAAATCTGACAGACTGGGAGTTCCGCAACCACATACTGACGGTTCGCTCCAATACGGAAACTTATCGTGTGAGGACAAAAATTAAACTGGTCAATGAAGATGGAAGCAAAGTAAACTTAGAACGTCCAAAGGTTCTTTATAATGAAAGGACAAAAAAGTTTGTAATGTGGGTGCATTTTGAAAACGGAAAAGATTACAATGATGCAGCGGTAGCCATTGCTACCTGCGATACCCCGGACGGTGATTTTACATATCATGGGCATTTCAATCCATATGGCTATATGTCAAGGGACTGCACTCTGTTTCAGGATGATAATAAAACGGCTTATTTTATTTCAGCGGCGCGTGATAATGCGGACCTGCATATTTATCGGCTGACAGAAGACTATATGAATGTGGAGTGTCTGGTACAGAAGCTGTGGCAGGGAGAATACCGTGAAGCTCCTGCCGTAGTAAAGATAAAAGAGAAATACTATATGCTTACTTCGTTCTGTACCGGCTGGGCTCCGAATCAGGGAAAGTATGCAGTGGCTGACTCTATTGAGGGCAGATGGAGCATGCTGAAAGAGATTGGAGATGAAACAACATACCGAAGCCAGCCGGCCTTTATCCTTCAAAAAGACGGCAAGGTGTTATATTATGGAGACCGTTGGGGCGGAGGCGGAGAAAAGTATTTTACGTCAAGCTATGTTATCTATCCTTTAGCAGAAAAGGAAGATGGGCTTGTGATGGAATATGTGGAGGAAATAGATATATAAGGAAGTGATTTCCTCAGTGTTTCCATAAATGTTTGAAAGGGGTGAGTGTCAGAAATGATATTGGAAGAATA
Organism: uncultured Lachnospiraceae bacterium; assembly: GCA_910583815.1. Lineage (GTDB taxonomy): Bacteria > Bacillota > Clostridia > Lachnospirales > Lachnospiraceae > SIG299. The sequence continues at coordinate 1,727 of CAJTZB010000146.1, read as the reverse complement.
TGATGCATCAAAAAATGCAGTCATTAATCCGGAAATGATAATAAATAAAATCGAAGATTTTCCGGACGTGACGATCTCCTGTTTTTCGCAGCAGCTGTTTCAGGCAGTGTTGTCCTTTTTTGAGCCGAAACAGATTGCCAGTGTGCATTCTGCGACTGGAGCAAATCCTGTTTATGAGGTAATTTATAAAGGAGAAAAATTCGCCTTTTTTCAGTCGTATGTCGGAGAGCCAAAGTGCATTGCTGACTATGAGGATATTATGGCAATGGGAAGCAGGCGTCTGATTCTCTTGGGGAATTGCGGTGTTTTGGATAACTCCATCGAAGACTGTGGAATTATCATTCCTACCAAGGCCATCCGGGACGAGGGCTGCAGCTACCATTATGCTCCGGCAAGCGATACAATTGATGTAAATAAGAATTATATCAGGCTGTTTAAAACGATATTGGATGAGTTTGGGTATCCGTATGTGGAGGGCACTACTTGGACGACAGACGCGCCTTATCGGGAGACAAAGGAAAAGGTGAACCGCAGAAAAGAACAAGGCGCAGTCTGTGTGGAAATGGAATGCGCAGGAATGCAGGCATTGTGCGATTTCAGAGGAACCGAATTCTTTCAGTTCTTTTATGCAGGAGATAATCTGGACCATTCTGAATGGCAGCCAAGGAGCCTGTCTGGTGATGTCAGGCTGGATGACAAAAGCAAAATCGCACTGTTAGCCTTTGAACTGGGGTTAAAGATAAAGAAGGAAAAACAATAATGCTGCTTTCTTTTATGGATATTTTCTGCAGGGAAATTTGAGAGCTGCTATGGGATACCTTGGCGGAGGCCGCAGAGGGGAGAAAAAGGTGGAAAAAATCAGCAAAGGAAAAAGGCGAGAAAAAAAGGCAAAACTGCAAAAAGCGGCACTTTCTGTTTTTGCATTTCTGTTTATGATGCTCTGCGGCTTTGCCGGAGGCTATCTGATAGGACATTTAAATAGAGAAGTATTCCATAACAGTGGGGTTTCGGCAATGCTGTTTAACACGGCTGCCCTTTTGTGCGTGATGGGGCTGGGATGGCTGTTACATATGTATCTTCATGAGGTTGGGCATTTGTTATTTGGTCTTGCTACCGGCTACCGTTTTCAGTCTATTCGTTTTGGAAGCCTTATGATTGTCGGAGGGGAGGGCGGACTGAAGATTAGGAAGTATACATTGGCGGGAACCGGGGGACAATGTCTGATGTTTCCACCCAAGGAGGATGCGCAGGGAAATTATCCGACAGGGCTTTATAACTGGGGCGGCTGCCTGATGAACTTGATAGTATCCGTAGTTTGTTTTGCAGGATGGATATGGAGTGGAAGGGAATCCATTCTGGCAGTCTGCCTGCTGCTTGAGGGCCTGCTTGGTGTCGGAAGTGCTCTGATGAACGGCATACCGCTTTCTTCCCTTGCCAATGATGGCTATAATGCTTCTATCCTCCGTAAAAGCAGGGAAGCAAGAACGGCATTTCGCCTTCAGCTTCTGATTAGTGATGAAATGCTGCAAGGGAAGCGCCTTTCGGATCTTCCGGAAGAATGGTTTGCGCCAAGGGAAACATACAAGATGGATAATGCACTGACGACTTCTGCCGCAGTTTTATATTTCAGCCGTTTGTTGGAGATGCGGCAGTTTGAAGAAGCGAGGCAGATGGGGCAGTATATTTTAGATGAAGCAGAAGAACTTGCTGATGTTCATGAGATAATG
>CAJTZB010000145.1 GCA_910583815.1 uncultured Lachnospiraceae bacterium | reverse complement strand
CTGAATTTGAATCAAAATGATGTACTAGCCTCATTATAAACGATAGAATTGGATTGTCAACTTTTAGGAGTTCCTTAATCTGTTTTTAATCTAAACCGCATTTTTGATTAATTTTGATTGTTTATAGTAATATCATCAACAGTGAGCAGCAACACAAAGACACTGGTTAAAGAACATAAACATTCAAAAAGGAGAGAAAAAAATGGATAATTTTGAAAAGGTAGAAAAATTAAGAGAACATGCATTAGAAGAATTCAAATTGGAAGTAGAGGCGGAAGAGCAGAAGGAAATCAATGAGCTTGTCACATTCCGTCACGGAAGCAAACAGGAAAGGCAGGAATAGATATGGCAAAAAAAGAAAGGAACAAAACAGAAAGCCCGGAAAAGAACGGCATTGGAAGTAAGCTTTTAACGGTGCTGATTATTATCTTAATTCTTTTTATCTGGCTTGCTATCCTTGCCCTGCTGATTAAGTTTGATGTCGGCGGACTTGGAAGCAGGACGCTCCGTCCGTTGTTAAAAGACATTCCGGTTATCAACCGGATACTGCCGGATGTCTCAGATGAACAGGAAGCCTATGAGAATGCCTACCCATACAAAACTTTGGAGGAGGCAATAGCGCATATTAAGGAACTTGAAGAAAAAGCCGATAAACTTAGGGAGGAGAATGACGATTACGCGGCAAGACAGCTTGAGCTGCAGCGGGAAAATGACAACCTGCGGCACTATGAAGAGGAGTGGGAAAACTTCCGAAAGCTGAAAGAGCAGTTTGACCGTGAAATCGTCTTTAATGAAAAGGCTCCATCAACGGAGGAATATATCAAATGGTATGAAGCAATTTATCCAGAAACTGCGGCGGCAATCTATGAACAACTGATGTCAAAGAAAAAGTATGACGTAGCGATTCAGGACAAGGCGAATTACCTAAGTAAGATGAAACCGGATGAAGCGGCAGCGATTCTGCAGGAAATGACCAGTGACCTTGATCTGGTCTGTGACTTGCTTTATTGCTTGAAACAGTCGCAGGTAACGAATATTCTTGCCGCGATGGACCCGCTCTATTCTGCGAGAATCCTCAACCATATGGCGGCGCAGGACAGGGAACTCCTCGAATAATATTATATCAAAGTGGAACGGACTCCTTTTGATATAGGAAAGGAGAAAAGAAATGGTAGCACAAAACGTACAGACAGGTGGAATTTCTGCAATGTCTGCCGTATACTCTGAAAGGGCAAAAAAACAGGTGACGGAAGGCGCAAATTTTGAAGACCTTCTAAAAAACACAAAATCAGTCACAGTCGGAAAGCCGGAAGAAACAACAGGGGATACAAAAAAACCTGCAACCTCTGAAGCAAAGACAGAGTCGGAGCCAAAGAATGAGGCGCTGGGAAATAAGGCAGAAACAAAAACAGAAAAGAAAGAAAACCAGACAGAAACTGTAAAAAAGCCAGATGAGTTTCAGGCGGAAGCAGAGAAAACAGAGACAGTAACAGAAGTTTCTGATACTGAGCTTTTGGAGAGAACCGCTGCTTTCGTGCTTCAGGTGGCAGAACTGGTTCAGGAGCTGCTTGGCCTTACAAAAGAGCAGTTTGACTCTATGTTAGAGCAGCTTGGAATGACAGAAGCAGACCTGCTCAATCCGGATATGCTGACAAATTTTTATCTGAATGTAAAGCAGGCGCCGGATGCATCCGAGTTGCTGACCGACGATTCTTTGCTGCAGGGATTAAAAGAGCTTGGTGCAGCAATCGAAGAGATGGCAGAGCAGTCCGGATTTCCAAAGGAATTGCTGATGCAGCAGATAGAAACACCGGAATTTGCAGAGGCAATCAAAAACCTGAAGGAAGGAAGCTACGAGGCAAAGAATCCAGAAGATGCAGAACTGCCTGAGACAGAAATTGACGTAACGGATGTGGAAGGAACAAAACAGTCCGGCAAGCCAAAAGAAGTGACGCTTGAGTTTAAAGAAGAGAGCGGCATGGAGAAAGCTTCTGCTAAGACTTCTGAAACAACGGAACCTAAATTGCCAGAGACAGCAATGCAAGGTGAGCAGTTTGTGCAGAATCTTCAGGAAGCCGTAGCGCAAAAGGCAGAAACGGTTTCCGGACAGACAGACATCGTAGCTTTGGTCCGTGAGATTGCAGACCAGTTGCTAGAGCGTGTCCGTGTAGTTGTATCACCGGAAACAACAAGCTTGGAAATCCAGCTCACGCCGGAGCATCTTGGAAAAGTAGGATTGACAATTTCCGAACAGGATGGCGTATTAAAAGCAAGGTTTTTTACGGAAAATGAGCTGGCAAAGCAGGCAATCGAAAGCAATCTGGTACAGTTTAAGGAAACGCTGAGCGAACAGGGATTAAGGGTAGAATCTATCGAAGTTATGGTCTCAGAGTTTTCATTTGACAAAAACGGTCAGGCAGAGCAGAGCGGACAGGGCGGAGAACAAAAAGGCAGACATCATTTTGCGGCAGAGGAAACGGAAGAAGGCATTGCAAAACCGGACCGGATCGCAGAGCACTTTTTGTCCGAAGGCGAGAGTACGGTCAACTATATGGCATAGTACAGTTTATAAAAAAGAGAGGTGAATACGATGTCCGATTTATATTTACCGGTTGTTGATGGCAAGATTCCGGACAGTACTGCAACAGATACAACGAAAAAAAAGGAAGAAACCAGAGGAACAACAAACCTTGGACATGATGCTTTTTTACAGCTTTTGGTCTGCGAAATGCAGCATCAGGACCCATTGGAACCAACCACAAATACAGAATGGATTACTCAGTTGGCAACGTTCAGCCAGTTAGAAGAGCTGCAGGCTTTGTCTAAAGCGACCGAGAATTCTCAGATGTTTTCCTTGATTGGAAAAAATGTTATTGTAAAGACAGAAGGTGCAGGCGGCAAGGAAACGTTAAAGACAGGCGTGGTGGATTTTATCAGCATGTCAGGAGGCGTGGCAAAGTTCAGCGTAGATGGTTCTCTTTATTCTATGGATCAGTTATATTCCGTTGTGGATACGGATTATCTCTATGAAAAGAGCAAGCCTACAGTAACAGAAAAAGTAGAGTTCAAGTTCAACGGAGATGAGCCGGAGGATCTTGTCTTTAAGGTAAACTTAGGAGAAGAACCTGCAAAAGCAACCGAAGTAGCTATTTTAGTCGGAAAAGCAATCCTTTCTTCCGATTATGTTATTTTGGACGGCGACACTGTGACTATAAAGCAGGAAATCCTTCAGGAGCTGGAAGCGGGAACCTATCAGTTCTCTGTAGTCTTTAATGATGACAGACTGACAACAGTGGATGATATGCTGAAAGTAGAAATCTACAATTCCCATCCGACCCAAAAGCCGGAAGAAGGTGAAGGCGAGGGATCAGAGGGTACAGGAAGCGAGGGTGACGGCGAAACAACAGAAGGGGCCTAAAAACAAGGATGTTTTGATAAAGGGGTGACAGGAATGGTACAGATGGAAATGGCGCGGGCTTATTCTATAGAAGAAATGAGCAGCCGCTTAAAGGAGCAGGGCAGGGCAAATACACAGGCGCCGCTTTCTTCGGAGCAGTCCTTTGCAGCAATCCTCAAACAGAAGCAGGAATTTAAGCAGAATGTTCAAGGGGCAGAGGAGCTGAAGTTTTCCAAACATGCAAATGAGCGTCTTGTCAGCCGTAATATTGATTTGACAAGCGCACAAAGGGAACGTTTGAATGGTGCCGTAAAAAGGGCAGAAGCGAAAGGAATCAAAGAATCTTTGGTCATGCTTGATAATTTGGCATTTATTGTGAACGTGAAAAACAATACGGTTGTAACGGCAGTCACCGGTGAAGAGGAACGTATTTTCTCCAATATCGACGGCGCAGTTATCGTATGATACCGTTGGACCTTTTAAAGGAAACGGGGCTTCCCTGAATGACAGATGGGAAGATAAGATTAGGAGGTTGATTTTTTATGATGAGAGCGTTGTATTCCGGCGTATCCGGATTAAAAGTCCATCAGACAAAAATGGACGTTATAGGTAATAATATTTCCAATGTAAATACGGTTGGATTTAAGGCAAGCAATGTTACCTTTGCGGATGTCCTGTATCAGACATCATCCAATGCAACAGGGCCAAATGCAGAGACGGGAAGAGCAGGACAGAACCCGATGCAGATCGGTCTTGGTGCAAGCGTATCGGCTATTTCTACGACCATTGAGACTTCGGGTGGTTCACAAAGAACCGACAATCCGTTTGACCTTATGATTGAAGGAGACGGCTTCTTTGTTGTAAACAACGGAAGCGGCAACTACTTTACAAAAGCAGGTTCCTTTAAAATCGATGCAAGCGGTACGCTCTGCAATGCATCCGGTTATGCAGTAATGGGATGGCAGGTAGATCCAAAGGATCCAACTAAGACAGTAGCTGATGCGGTTTCTCCGCTGAAAGTAATGGCACCGGAAAATATGTTTTCTGAGCCGGAAGCAACCAAAGCAGTTTACTTTGCAGGAAATATTGACAGCAAGGACAGCTCCTTTGATTCAGAAACCGGCAAACTGACTGCATTTTCGATTTACGACAATCTTGGAAGAAGCTATACGGTCAATTTAAGGCTGAACCAGAGAGAATCAGGAGCAGGTGCTGATGCACAAAAAATTGAAAATGAATATGTAGTTAGCATCGTTGACATTCTGGATTCTAATGGAGACTCCATTCTTGTTACGTTTGATGCGGACGGAAAAGCAACGGCAAGAGAAGACGTTACATTTACATTTGGCGGCGTAGAATTTGAAGTAAATGCTGATGGAGACAGTGAAGAGTATACAGTTACATCCGATGATGAGCTTGTTCTTGCATTCAACCCAAAGAATGGTAAATTCGCAGGCATTGTAAATGGTGATGATGTAGATGATGTCTATGATGAGGACTCCGAAGAAGATTACAGCTCCGTAGATTTTGTCCTGAGCGTTGGCGGCGAAGATAAAAATCCTTTTCCGGAGGCTGTTGATGTAGACTTCTCCAAAATGACCATGTACAAAAAGAGCGGTTCTACTAAGATTGAACCTACAAAGGGAGATTTAAAGGGCAATAACGCAGGCCGTGCTGCAGGTAACTTAAAGAAGCTTACCGTGGACAGCGTTGGTATGATTTATGGTGTTTATGACAACGGCGTAAGCAAACTGCTTGGTCAGGTTGTCGTTGCAACCTTTGCGAACCCGGCAGGACTTGAGGCAGTCGGAGGAAATCTGTTTGCTACAACACAGAACTCAGGTGAATTTGACGGAATTGGAGAAGATGTCTCCGCGTCCGGCGGACAGTTTAATCCGGGCGTTCTGGAAATGTCTAATGTTGATCTCTCGACAGAGTTCACAAATATGATTACGACCCAGAGAGGATTCCAGGCAAACTCAAGAATTATTACAACCTCTGATACATTGTTGGAGGAACTCATCAACTTAAAGAGGTAACAGCATAACATAGGGTGGTAGAGCCTTCTGCCACCCTTATCAAGTGAAAATGCTGTAAAAGGAAAGAGAGAGCTGTAATGATTGAGCTGACAAGGCTGAATGATAGTTCGTTTCTGCTGAATGCAGAGCTGATTGAAACCGTAGAAGAGGTACCCGATACGGTAATCACTTTGACGACTGGAAAAAAAATATTCGTAAAAGAAAGTAGACAAACGGTGAAAAATCTAGTACTATTGTATAAGCAGGATGTTTTTCGCAAGATATTGTAGGATTGGCAGGTGGGAGTTTTGGATATTGCATCTTTAATAGGTGTTATTCTTGCAATTGTATTCGTATTTATTGCAATCATTTCGGGTGATCTAGGCATAGCCGGCATTACGGCATTTCTTGACCCAGGTTCGGCACTGATTACGTTCGGTGGTGCGTTTTCGGTTATTTTAATGTCCTCTTCGAGCATCGGAAGCTTTGTAAAAGGATTAAAATCCTTTACTTTGATTATGAAGCCGGTGGAGGTAAATGAGGAAGAGGTTATTAAACAGATTATTGATCTGTCCAATGTAGCGCGTAAGGAAGGTCTCCTTGCACTGGAAGAAGCTACAAACGGTTCTGTTGAGGATGAATTTATCAAAAAAGGAATTCTTCTGATTGTTGACGGTACGGACCCTGAATTTGTAAGAAGTATCCTTGAAACAGAGCTTGCCTGTATTGAAAATCGACATAAAGGTACAATATCATTTTGGGAGAACTTAGCTTCTATGGGTCCTGCATGGGGCATGATTGGAACCCTGATTGGTCTGATTAACATGCTTGGTAACTTAGAGGATATTGCCAAAGTAGGTCCTAACATGGCTATAGCGCTTGTTACTACATTCTACGGTTCCATGCTTGCAAACTGGATAT
>CAJTZB010000144.1 GCA_910583815.1 uncultured Lachnospiraceae bacterium | reverse complement strand
ACAGCAAAACTGGCTGTACTTTTTAGCCTTTGTTGGAATGTCCGTTTTAATCAGTACCATTTTTGTAGTGATAGTAGCTCGTTTTTACCAGAAAATGAATACAGCCATGTTTCATCATTCTGCTACTAAATTTGAGGGAAAGATTTTACCAGTTTCCTCTCCGTTTAAAGCAATGTATAAGCGAGAATTTAACCGGTACTTTTCCTGCACAATTTATGCACTTAATTCTACGATTGGAATGGTGTTGCTGCTTGTTGCGGCTCTGCTGTTTCTGTTTATCAGCCCTGAAGCATTGGAACATCAAAGCAATATAGCTGGTTTTAGCCAGATGCTGCAGCAGGTGCTTCCACTTGTTATTGCAGTATTTGTTACTATGACCTCTACCACTTCTGCATCCCTGTCCTTAGAAGGAAAAAACCGTTGGATCATGTGTTCTGTACCTGTAAGGGCCATTGATATATTCAACTCTAAAATAGCGGTCAATCTAACCATAATCTGTCCTTTTGTGCTGATAAGTGCTGCTTTGTTAGGCTTCAAAATGGAAATTTCACTAAAACAGGCTATTTTGTTATGTATGGTTCCAATGGTCTATGCCTGTTTCATATCCGTTTTAGGAATGTATATGAATGTGAAATTTCCAAAGTATGACTGGCCGAGTGAATATTACGCGATAAAGAGTGGGGCAGTTTCTGTTCTTGCAACAATAGGAGCAGGTATGTTAAGCAGTTTAATCCCCCTGTTTGTTTGCATAGCTCTCCAGAATATCAGCAGTCTGATAATGGAAGCAACTTCCATTTTGTTATTGGCATTTTCCTTCCTGCTATATAGGCAGCTACAGCAGTATCAGCTTTATGAAATATGAGAAAAGCAGTCTGCCGGACAAAAAATTTAATACAATATCCAACAACAGCGTCGGTGTACAAGATGAAATACTAATATTAAGAACCATGCGGCTGCATGGTTCTTAATATCTGATTTTATTTTACTATCCTCGGCTGCCGGAAGCAAATTCTCCCATGCAGACATCAAGCACTACCCTTTCCGGCTTAACTAGTGCATTCTCAAAATGGCACTTCCACTGAATGTCCTGCCTCAGTTGTCCATCCTCAACTCCGTCAATGGTATCTCCGTCTTTGATAGGAGCGTTATTTTTCAGCAGATAGGAAGCCATACTGTAAGCATGTCGTACTACCCAATCCGGGTCCATACCGTGGAAATGGTACTGAAGGTCTTCTATATACAGCAGACTAAGCCCAAGTGTATCTACAACACTGTCCTCAGTACCGCTGATATTGAAAAAGCGGGCGTTGACAGCAAAGTGAACATAACGGTCAAGTCCTGTGCTTTCTTTTCTTCTGATTTTCTCTGCCAAAACCAGCCTTCCTGAATTGACAAAATAAACAGCCTCACAAGACGGATAGAGTTCCAGCAATGCCTCCAGATAGTCCATCAGCATATTTGCCCTTTCCTGGCTTTCCATACCACCACCAAGCATATCATGTGCCAGGACCGCATATTTATAATCTTCTAAATGGTCTCTGCAGAACGTCTGGCTTCCGTCTTCCATACGGTCCCACATCTGGCTCCGCTTCATCTCGTCAATCTGCTCTGCCTGAAAGCTCTGGCAGCCCATAACGGACAGAAGCACCGGCTTTTTTCCATCTTCAAACTCAACAATATGGTCCAAAGCTGCAAACCCGGCAAACTCTCTTTCTGGTTTTTCACCCCCGAAGGCTTCCACTTTGCCCAGATACCTTGACAAAACCTCTTCCATCTGCTCCCTTGGCGGTATGGCACAAGGCTCTTTCATCAGAAGCTGTACCATAAAAACACCGCCCGGGCGAACCTCTGGGTTATCCTGCTCTTTCTGCTTTTTCTGTTCCTTCTTCTTAGAAAACCATCCCATTTGCATTCCTCCTTAAGCATCCCTAATACACAGAAAACGCATATCTGCAAAACATATCTGCTGTTATTTGCGAACCCACTTGCCAAGAAGCGTTCTCTTATAATGCTTGCGTTCCTCTTTGGCTTCCGGCGTATTTCCTGCCCTGTCCAAATAGGAAATAGCCTTTGGAATATTGACTCCGACGTTTAACCCCCTGCCATAAATGCAGCCAAGCATATAAAACGTGTCACTGTTATTCCAGTTTACCTGCTCAAGAAATGCCCTTGCTTTTGTATAATCCTGCAATGTGCCCCAGCCCTCAAAGCAGCACTTGCCAAGATAGTAAACGCCCCACCTGCTTCCTCTGTTATAAGCATAAGACAGCAGTTCAAATGCCTTGTTATAATCCTGTGTGACGCCGCGGCCAAAGAAATATGCTTTGCCTAAACGATCATAAGCATTGATATTTCCGGATGGGATTTCCTTTTCAAAACACTGCACCGCATATGCTTCATCCTTTTCTGTACCGATTCCTTCCGCATAGCAGCGTCCCACATCGGTCCAGGCCCCCGGATGGCCACCCTGTGCCGCTTCCCTAAACCAGCGAAGTGCTTCTTCTTTGTGTCCGGTATCCTCAAGCTCCTCGGCATAAATTGCCTGATGAATCGGATGTCCGTATTCTGCCCCAATCTTCCAAAGGTCTTTTGCTTTTTCTATCTGAGGAATGATAATGTCTTCATCCCCCTGTGTATAATAGCGGTTTAAGTTATTAGCGGCAAAGTACATTCCCCCGCGGAATGCTTTCCAGAACAAATCCTCACACTTGGAAATATTTTCTTTCAGGTACGCCTTATAAGCTGCCTGATCCGGGAAAGAATTTCTGTCCTTATTCTGAATCCGTACAAAATCCCACCAAAAATAAGAGTTTGCAACAACATACTGGCAAAAAGCATCTCCTGATTCTGCCAACTCCAATGCTGCATCAAACGCCTCCTGCAAATTGGCAAACGGCATTCTTGCTTCCAATTCCGGACTCAGTTCTCCGGTACGCAGAGCTACCAGTACACCAAGCGCACTTCCCTGCTCTACGGATTTATGTAAAAGCTCTGTGGCACGGTCATCATCCTCCGGAAATCCATGCCCCCTCCATACATACTGATACCCGCACAGGCAGCGTGCCAGTATGCAGCTTGCATCTCCGTCTCCGGCAGCGGAAGCCTTCTCTAAAAGTGCAAACGCCTCTTTACCGCGCCCTGTCCGTTCATTGTAATAAATATCCTGCAGTGCCGACTGAACTTCTTTGCTCAATGTTCTTCCCATATCATCCGCATTCCTTTCTTTTTACATTTTCGACAATATTCGTCGCATGATTCCTTTGTTTCTATCCATATACTAGCAGTACTGTGAAATAGTTGCGGTTGAAATTTCTATAGTGCCATGCTATAATTTTTTCAGAACATCGGATTTGGAGCAGCAAAGAAATTGACTACACAAAAGATAAACTGCTCTATATCCGATGTTTCTTTTTTATTCCATGCAATCTGCAATTTGTGCCTTCACTCAATAATAGCGTCGGTGTACAGATGGCAACACTAGCATGATTCTTTTAGAATATCTGTCTTACCGCAGCTTCATAAGCACTGAGCCTGCTCGCTTTTCTGATCTGTTTCAAACTGCTCTCCTTTTCAGGAAACTGTGTCCCAAAATGTACCCAGAACTCCTTCATTTTAAACAGGACATTGACATCTCCTTGCAATTCCATGCGATAGGCGGCATAGAGCTTATCATGAAAACCCTTTAACCGAGGTATGTCTTCCGGACAAACCGCAGAACCCCCGATTTGCTCCGCCAGCAATGGATTTGCAAGCAGCCCTCTGCCAATCATCAGGCGTTCCACTGATGGAAAGGCCTCTCTCATTCTCCTGTAGTCCTCCAGTGTGCGAATATCCCCATTATAGCAAAGCGGAGAACGGCTTTCCTTTACGGCTTCGGCAAAAACATCCCAATGCGGTATGCCCTTATAGCCTTCTTTTTTTACTCTTGGATGGATAATCAGCTCATGCAGAGGATATTCATTAAATATGGAAAGCAGGGAAGGAAACTCCTCCGGCTCCTCCATGCCAAGCCTTGTTTTTATGGAAATCCTTACTTCCGGCGCTTTGAAAATATCATCCAGAAAACGATGCAGTTCCTCTTTTCTTGCAAGAAAACCTGCCCCCTTCCCTTTAGAAACAACAGTACCGGACGGACATCCAAGGTTTAAATTGACTTCCTCATAGCCGTAAGCTTCCTTCAGCTCATGTGCAGTCCGGATAAAATATTCTGTCTTATTGGTCAGAATCTGCGGCACCGTTTCCATGCCTGCATTGTTCTCTGGCAAAACTTCCTTTTTCTCTTTTGGATGTATTGTACAATGCTCACTTGGGGATAAAAAAGGAGTATAAAATTTATCAATACCGGAGAAGCATTCATGGAATGCCCTCCGGTAAATTTGTGTTGCAATGCCCTCTAAAGGTGCAAAATAAAGCTTCATATTAACCTTCTGTTCTACGGATAATTTCATCACGCCCTGGTCCATTGGATACAAGCGTAATCGGAACTTCTATCTCCTTCTCAATAAATTCGATATATCTGCGGCAGTTCTCCGGCAGTTCCTCATAGCGCTTAATACCACGGATTTCCGTCTGCCAGCCAGGAAGCACTTCATAGACCGGTTTTGCCTTTCTGAGTTTTGCCGTGACCGGAAAATCCTTTGTTACTTTTCCGTCAATTTCATAGCCGACACAGACCGGAAGCTCTTTTAAGTAACCAAGTACGTCAAGCACTGTCAAAGCAACTTCGGTTGCACCCTGCATCCTGCAGCCATACCTTGTTGCAACAGCATCAAACCATCCCATTCTTCTTGGCCGTCCGGTTGTTGCGCCAAATTCGCCGCCATCTCCGCCTCTGCGACGCAGTTCGTCCGCCTCATCACCAAAAATCTCACTGACAAACTCGCCTGCACCGACTGCGCTGGAATAAGCCTTTACTACCACAATAATATCTTTGATTTCATATGGCGGAATTCCTGCTCCAACTGCGCCATAGGCTGCAAGTGTAGACGAAGAAGTAACCATCGGATAAATTCCAAAGTCAGGGTCTTTTAATGCACCCAGCTGTCCTTCTAATAAAATATTCTTTCCTGCCTTGATTGCATCATGCAAAAAAGCGGAGGTATCACACACATAAGGTGCCACCATATCGCGATATTCATGCAGCGTATGTAACAGTTCCTCCGGAACAAGCAATGGTTTGTGGTACATATGCTCCAACAGAATATTTTTCATCTCGCATACACGCTCTGTTTTTTCCTTTAATACCTCATCCTCAAACAGCTCTGATACCTGAAAACCGATTTTGGCATATTTATCTGAGTAAAACGGAGCGATGCCGGATTTTGTTGAACCAAAGGACTTCCCTCCAAGACGCTCTTCCTCATACTGATCAAACAGAATATGGTATGGCATCATAATCTGCGCACGGTCAGAGACTAAAAGTTTTGGCACCGGAACGCCTCCATCGGTCAGGCTCTTCAGTTCTTTTACCAAGTACGGAATATTAAGTGCAACACCGTTGCCGATAATGCTTGTTGTGTGGTTGTAAAAAACGCCTGACGGAAGCAGATGAAGTGCAAATTTCCCATACTGATTGATGATGGTATGACCGGCATTGCTCCCTCCTTGGAACCTTACAATAATATCAGATTCTTTGCCGAGCATGTCGGTAATCTTGCCTTTTCCCTCATCTCCCCAGTTTGCGCCTACGATTGCTCTAACCATAACCAGACCTCCTGATTTTAAGTTCCGCAACAGACCCTTCCGGCACGCAAACAACCAAGCTTAAAGTTCGTTCGCTTACTGCATCCGAACTTTAAGCTATGTGCCATCCGGGCTGTTGCTGATTTAAGTTCCGCAATAATCCCTTCTGGCTATTGCGGATTTTTAGTTTCTGTCGTGCTTCCGAAGCCTCCGTTACGAACCGCGGAAGCCTCGTCGTCCTCTGTAATGCCATATTGCAGGAAAATGCCTTGGGCAAAGCCGCTGCCTGCTTCTAATGCAAGCACTTTTCCTTCGTTGGAATCATTTGTCAGTTTGATAAAAATATGTCCTTCATTGTCGGAATCATAATAGTCACTGTCAATAACACCAACGGTATTGTTTAGCTGCAGGCGGAATTTAAATCCAAGCCCACTTCTTGGAAAGCAGAGCAGCACATAACCGTCTTCCATATATGCTCGGATACCGGTTGGTATATTGATTGTCTCGCCCGGTTTCAGTTCAAACGGCAAAGGGCTAAAAAAATCATAGCCTGCAGAACCCGCGGTCGCACGTTTTGGCAGCCTGATACTTTCATAGACTGCAAGCGCTTCCTCCCTGCTGCTGCCAAATGTCTTCATCCAGTCGCAGATAAACTGCTCTTCGCTTACTTTCCGAAACTTCGCAACCCGCTTCATCCTAC
>CAJTZB010000143.1 GCA_910583815.1 uncultured Lachnospiraceae bacterium | reverse complement strand
TTGCAGAAATTTTTGCTGCTTGCAGAAATTTTTGCTGCTTGCAGAAATTTTTTATACTGCAATTATAGCGTAAAATGCAGTTTAGGTCAATCCTTGTATTCAAGACACTGCATAAAAAACATAGAGAGAACAAGAGTATATATGTATATTATGCACAAAAAGAAGAGAGATAATTGTGCAAAAAAGAGAAATGTCGAAGGAATGTTGACGCTTGTATACAAGAATGATATAGTACAAGTGTGGAAAAGTTTTGCAGTGTGGGTGTAGGGACACTATATCAAAGATAATGGAGAGATGTGCCATGAAATTATCATTTCGCTGGTATGGAGAGGACGATAAGGTGACACTAGACAATATTCGTCAGATTCCGGGAATGCACTCTATTGTAACCGCAGTATATGACGTGCCGGTTGGAGAAGTGTGGAGCAAAGAAAGCATTCAAAGGCTAAAGCAGCTTGTAGAAGAGAAGGGGCTGCATTTTGAAGTTATTGAAAGCATTCCAGTACATGAGGACATCAAGCTTGGCAAGCAGGGCCGCGACAGATATATTGAAAATTATTGCGAGAATATCCGCCGCGTTGCAGAGGCAGGGATTCAGTGCATCTGCTATAATTTCATGCCGGTGTTTGACTGGACAAGAACCCAGCTTGACCATATATTGCCGGATGGCTCCACTTCCCTTGTTTACTATCAGGAACAGGTGGATGCGGTGAATCCGCTGCAGAGCGACAGTGACCTTACGCTTCCTGGATGGGATTCCAGTTATACAAGAGAAGAGTTAAAGAACGTGGTTGCAGAGTACAATGCAATGACGGAGGACGACCTCTGGAACAACCTGCAGTATTTTTTACAGAAGGTCATCCCGGTTGCAGCAGAGTACGGAGTCAATATGGCAATCCATGAGGACGACCCTTGTTGGAGTATTTTCGGGCTTCCGAGGATTATTACATGTGAAGCGAACATAGACCGTTTCTTAAAACTTGTGGATGATCCGCACAATGGCATTACATTGTGCACCGGTTCTCTTGGCTGCTCAAATAAGAATGATGTCGTTGAGATGGCGGCCAAATATACGGCTATGGGAAGAGTCCATTTTGCACATTTGCGGAATGTTGCAGTGCTGGAAAACGGTTTTGAAGAAAGGGCGCATCTGTCAAGCTGCGGCTCCTTGGATATGTATGCGATTGTCAAGGCGCTGCATGACAACGGCTTTACCGGCTATATCAGGCCGGACCACGGACGTATGATTTGGGGTGAGACCGGAAGGGCAGGCTATGGGCTGTATGACAGGGCGCTTGGAGCAACTTATATCAACGGATTGTGGGAAGCAGTGCATAAGTCGGCACAGAAGTAATCGGCTGTTTGGGCGGTCGAAAAGAGTTTGCTTTACCAGCCGGGATTTATGTACCAAATTTTGAAAGGAGCATGAATATAAATATGAAATTACCTTTTCAGATTGATTTAAAAGACAAAGTAGTTGTAGTGACCGGCGCAGGCGGCATTATCTGCTCCGTGATTGCGGAGGCAGTGGCAATGACCGGCGCAAAGGTTGCTCTTCTGGATTTAAATGAAGAAGCTGCAAAAGCAAAGGCAGAGGAAATTGAAAAGCTTGGATTTACCGCAAGAGGATACCGCTGCAATGTTCTGGAGACAGAAAGCGTACAGGCGGCGCATGATTTAATTGTAAGTGAGCTTGGAACCTGCGATATTTTAATCAATGGTGCAGGCGGCAACAATCCGAAGGCAACGACAGATGATGAGTACTTCCAGCCGGAAGACGTCGGAAATATGAAGACGTTTTTTGACCTTGACCCGAACGGAGTGTCCTTTGTGTTTTCCTTAAACTTTATGGGAACCTTGATTCCGACGCAGGTATTTGCAAAAGATATGATAGGAAAGAAGGGAGCAAGCATCATCAATATTTCCTCCATGAATGCGTACACCCCTCTTACAAAGATTCCTGCTTACTCCGGGGCAAAAGCCGCGGTTACAAACTTCACGGAATGGCTTGCTGTCCATTTTTCCAAAGTCGGCATTCGGTGCAATGCAATTGCACCAGGATTTTTCTCTACACAGCAGAATGCAAAGCTGCTCTTCAATGAAGATGGCACGCCGACGGCAAGAACCGGAAAAATTTTAGCAGGAACTCCAATGGGACGCTTTGGAGAAGTAGAAGAGCTCATCGGCTCTATCCTGTTCCTTGCATGCGAAGAGGCGAGCGGCTTCGTAAATGGCTGCTGCATTCCGATTGACGGAGGCTTCGCAGCATATTCAGGCGTGTAAGCACAAAGAAATCAGCACAGAACTAAAAAACAGTAACTGCCCGGATGGCGCACAGCTTGGTTTCTGGGTGGTAAGCGGCCAGAAACCAAGCTCTAGGCTGATGTGTGCCGGAAGGGCAGTTACGGAACTAAAAATAGGAGGATAAGTAAATGAGAGAAGTTTATGGCTTCAACACAAAATGGGCGTTTGCAAAAGGTGAACAGGCTATTCCGCAGAACATTCCTGAAACATGGTACTTTGTCAACCTTCCGCACACTTGGAATGCGATTGACGGACAGGACGGTGGCAACGATTTTTATCGTGGGACATGTTACTATGCAAAGGAAGTAGAAAAAATAGAGCTTCCGGAGAATGCACAGTATTACCTTGAGTTTCAAGGTGCGAACTCCTCTGCTGATGTCTATGTAAACGGCAAAAAGCTGGCCCACCATGACGGCGGTTACTCGACATGGCGTGTCAATATGACAGATGCAATGGAAGAAAAGAACCTGATTGTTGTAGCGGTAGACAACAAGAGCAATGACAGGGTATATCCGCAGAATGCTGATTTTACGTTTTATGGCGGTCTGTACCGCAATGTAAATATTATTGCAGTTCCGGACTCTCATTTTGATTTGGACTATTGCGGAGGCCCTGGTATCAGCGTTACTCCGGAAGTATGTGGAACAAAAGCAAAAGCAGAGATTCAAGTTTACTTAACCAACAAAAAAGAGGGACAGACCCTGAGTTATCTGATAAAAGACCAGGAAGGCAATCTGGTTGCAGAGCTGAAAGACACCAATGAAACAAAGGCAATACTCGAAATTCAGGACGTTCATTTATGGAATGGGCGTAAAGACCCATATCTTTATACAGCAGAAGCATGTCTGTCAGAGAATGGACAGGTATTGGATTCGGTCAGCACAAGATTTGGCTGCCGGACATTCCGTATTGATGCGGAACATGGATTTTTCTTAAATGGAGAGAGCTATCCATTGCACGGCGTGTCGCGCCATCAGGACAGATGGGGGGTTGGCAATGCGCTGCTTCCGGAGCATCACAGAGAGGATATTGACTATATCTGTGAAATGGGAGCCAATACAATCCGTCTGGCACATTATCAGCATGATCAATATTTTTATGACCTTTGTGATGAGAGAGGCATGGTAGTCTGGGCAGAGATACCATATATCTCCAATCATATGCCGAACGGACGAGAGAATACGATTTCCCAGATGAGGGAATTGGTTGTACAGAACTATAACCACCCAAGTATCGTTGTATGGGGACTGTCCAATGAAATTACGATGACAGGTGCTTCTAGTGAGGACTTGCTGGAAAACCATAGGATTTTAAATGATATGGTACATGAGATGGACAAGACAAGACTGACAACGATAGCCGTTGTTTCCATGTGCGACATCAATGACCCATATATTCAGATTCCGGATGTCATTTCCTATAATCATTATTTTGGATGGTATGGTGGTGACACTTCAATGAATGGGCCGTGGCTTGACCATTTCCATGAAGTACATCCAAACATTCCGATTGGTCTCAGCGAGTATGGATGCGAGGCGCTCAACTGGCATACTTCTGACCCGAAGCAGGGTGACTATACAGAGGAATATCAGGCGCATTACCATGAAGAGCTGATTAAGCAGCTGTTTACAAGACCGTATATTTGGTCCACCCATGTGTGGAACATGTTTGATTTTGGTGCAGATGCAAGAAATGAGGGCGGAGAAAACGGGCAGAACCACAAGGGGCTTATGACATTTGACAGGAAATACAAGAAAGATTCGTTCTATGCATATAAAGCATGGCTGTCGGATGAACCATTTGTGCATATCTGCGGAAAACGGTATGTAGACCGCGTAGAGGATGTGACGAAAGTAACAGTTTACTCGAATCTTCCGGAGGTAGAGCTGTTTGTCAACGGCGAGAGCATTGGCAGGAAAACGAGCGATGTCCACTTCTTCTATTTTGATGTACCAAACAAAGGAGAATCTGTATTAAAGGCAGTAGCAGGAGAATGCAGCGATGAGAGCCACATCCGCAAGGTAGAAGCATTTAACGATGCCTATCGTTTAAAGGAAAAAGGGGCCGTGCTGAACTGGTTTGACATTACGGAAACAGAAGGGCATTTCTCGTTAAATGATACAATAGCAGAAATTATGTCCGTTCCAGAGGGAAGGCAGCTTTTCAATGCTATCTTACAGTCCATGATGGGTTCTGACGAAGGGATGCAGATGGCGTTTAAGCCGGAAGATATGGGCAAGATGATGCAGATGATGGGAAGCTTTACAGTGCTTCGCATGATCGGGCTGATGGGCGCAGCAGGCAAAAAAGTTTCTAAAGAGCAGCTGCTTGCACTGAATGCACAGCTGAATCTGATTCAGAAACCACAGAAATAACGACAGCGAGGATAGTTTCAAGGGGCTGTTGCAAAATAGCGGCTATATACAAAATATGGAGTCTAAAACACATTATTGTGCCCATATATCGTATATAAGCTGCGTTTTGCAGCAGCCTTTTTTATTCCGCAGGAGGAGAACTTCGCTTCATGGAATTCTTTGTTCTGTATAATTTCTTCCCGAAAAAGGAAAAATAAGAGGCAGAAAAGAAAATCAGACGCATTTTCCTAAAGAAGATGTATCTGAGATGGAGGGTCGTATGAAGGAAGAAAATATACAGTCTGTCAATCGGGCAAAATTATATCAGATTGCGCTGTTTCCGTTTAACAATGGTGCAACGAATGTTTACTTTATGCTTACAATGAATTATATTGCATATCATGCCAACGGTGTGCTTGGTCTAACATTGATGTTTGCGACAACAATGGTAACGGTCATGCGTGTGTTTGATGCGGTGACAGACCCGATTATTGGACTTCTGATTGATAAGACACAGGGGAGATTTGGAAAATTCCGCCCTTACATCGTACTTGGAAATGTGATTATGGCAGTTTCGGCATTATTGCTCTATTTTGGGACAAGATATATTCCGGAAACAATGCAGTGGCTTAGATACACTGGATTTGTTATTTTATATATGTTGTATGTTATCGGATATACATTTCAGACGGCCTGCACTCGTTCCGGACAGAGCTGCCTGACAAACGACCCAAAGCAGCGGCCGCTGTTTACAATATTCAATACGATTTCCTCCTTGGTCGGAATGAGCTTTATTCAAATTGTAGCAACTTTAATAGGAGGAAAAGTCGGATATGGGTCAGAAGCATTTTTTGACTTTATTGTTCCGCTTTCCATTGTGCTTTCAGCGGTTCTGACATTGTTGGCGGTGATTGGTATCTGGGAAAAGGACCGTCCGGAATTTTACGGAATTGCAAGTGAGAAGAAGGAAAAAGTGAAGCTGAAAGAGTATGTTGACATTCTAAAGGGCAATAAGGAACTTCGGATGCTGATGTTGGCAGGAGGAAGCACAAAGCTTGCATTTTCTATTGCAAGCAATGCAAGCGTCGCCTGTATGCTGTATGCATCTATGATGGGAAATTATGAAGGGCTGTATCTTCCGCTTTACATTTTGTGTTATGTTGGTGCCGTGCCTTTTTTTATGTTCAGCGTAAGGACGGCGCAGAAAAGAGGGCAGAAGGCGGCGATGGCGCTTTATACAAGAATTGCGGCACTGTGCTATACCGGCGTAGTTATCCTGCTTGCATTCTGGCAGCCTGGGAATCCGGCGACACAGCTGTCGTTCGGGACACTGAATTTGTATACCATTGCTTATGTCCTGTGTTATATAGCAGGCTATGGCTCCTACTTTTCTGTGGCGGACATGCCGATTCCGATGATTGCAGACTGTACGGATTATGAGACGTTCCGCAGCGGCAGATATGTACCCGGAATTATGGGAACATTGTTTAGCCTTGTAGATAAGATGGTATCTTCCCTTGGCTCTACAATTGTAGGTGCGGCAGTCCTGATGATTGGAATTGAGACGCTTCCGGATACAGATACACCTTATATAGATGGGATGAAATGGATTGTAATTCTGCTGTTTTGTATTTTGCCGATTCTTGCATGGCTGATTACTCAGTTTGCAATGTACCGTTATAGCCTGAGCGGAAAACGCATGAAAGAAATTCAGGCAGTCAATGCCATCCGGCGCGAGGCAGTGGGGAAAGGCATGCCGTTTTCTG
>CAJTZB010000142.1 GCA_910583815.1 uncultured Lachnospiraceae bacterium | reverse complement strand
CCGCTCTTTGCAGAAACTGCATGTACCAAAACCCCAGGAGCCGCCGCCCTCATTTGGGCCAGCTTTTCCTCTGCATTTTCACACAGGTCTGCCTTGGTCAGTACAATTACCGGAGTCCCCCCACTCTCCCATGCTGTCAAAAGATAGCGTTCCATTTTCCGTATATTAAAGTCCTGATTAAGCGATTCCATCAAAAATACCGTATCAAAATTTGCCGCAATCACTTGCCTTGCGGTATTTTCATATAATGCCCCAGGTCCGGGCGCAGTGCGTAAAAATTGCGATTTTCTCTTAAGCACACGGTAAATCACACTGTCACCGCATGGATTAAAAACTGCCGCAACTATATCTCCAATTGCCGGATATTCCTGATATTTTGCATTCTTATAAAATACCGAGCCTTTTAATACTGCATCCACCTGCTCCATGTCTCCTTCTGCCTGAAATGGCAGCAGCTTATAATGTTCCTTATGTGTTTCCCACACCCGGAACAAACGCAGTCCTTCTTTGCGTTCTCTTTCTGTCAACTGTTGTTCAAAAAAATCCATATGAGTCTCCTATTTTAAGTTCCGCAATATCCCCTTCCGGCACTGCGTGCCGTCCGGCGCATTGCTGTTTTTTTTGCAACAAAAAAACACGCCATCCGCGTGCTTTCTTTTTTGCTTTTTGGGCATACTTCTCCCTTTAAAGCTCCTATGAAATGCGAAAGGTGTCTATGCGGCTGCACAGACTGCAGCCGTCTATGTGGTTGTTCTCACTTTCTTTGTATTTTTCATAAAAACACCACTCCTTTTCGCTAAAAAACAAGTTGACTGATACATAAAACATTATAATATAGTTTAGATGAAACTGCAAGGGGTAAACGAAGCATTTCCTGCTGCCTGCCGTAAAATCTCAAATTTTCGCAATAATGCAGCAGCCAAGCATTATCTGCAATATGATACATACCGGTAGTGCAGCATATCAACGCCCTTGTAATGTTTTATCCAACTGTCTGCCATGCTCATTCCGTTTCTTACAGCTACATTTTGAGAAGCAATATTGGTATCTCTGATAATAGAACATACCTCATCTGCATTTAATATTTCAAAAGCGTATTTTTTACATGCCCTTGCAGCTTCTGTAGCATACCCTTTATGCCAATGCGTCCGTTCAAAAAGATACCCGATTTCAAGTACCTCCCTGTCTTTCCAAGACTGCATCGTAAGTCCGCACTGACCAATCATTTCGTCTGCTTCTTTCAGGATTACCGCCCATAAACCAAAATTCCATTTTTGGTAGCGGGAAATCTGCCTGTCAAGCCAGTCCTGCACTTCTTCATCGCTGAATGCCCCCTCATAGGCATACATTGTATCTTCATCCTGCAAAATCTTGCATAAAGACCGAAAATCGTCCTGTCTCATTTCTCGTAAGTACAATCTCTCTGTTTCAAGTATCATGTTCCACCTTACTTCCTTTGTTTGAATTCTTCAAAAAACAAATAGCTGAAACTTACAGCGCCCCATCTTTTGCGCTTCCATCTGACACATACAGTGCCGCAAAAAATGCCAGCGCCAATCCTTGTCCCCAGCCCTGCATCCAGTCTCTCGAAATATTCTGATAGCCTGCCACATTATTCATCACTGCCGTGCCGCCGGATACATTTAATACCCTTCCGTCCTCGCTTATATTTGCCAGCAGTCCCTTGATTGCCTTATCAATATACTTGGAATGGAGTGGATTTCCGCGCAGAAGCATAGCGGCAGCAATGCCTGCTGATGCCGAAACCTCCTCATAAGATGTTTCCTCGTTTAAAACGGTCCGCCATAAGCCATTCTCTGTCTGTACTGTTTTTAATGCCGCAAGCTGCTCATTTAAGGAACCTGCCACATCCATATATTTCGGATAAAGATAGCATTTCGGAAGACAGTTCCCGACTTGTGCCATCGTATACGCTGCCCATGCATTCGCCCTGCCCCAATAAACACCTGACATATGGTTTCCTGCGATATTGTCATAACCATGATAATAAAATCCGGTGCCTCTGTCCTGCAGATACTTGATGTGCCAATACCACTGATTCAGCGCGTCCTCTATCATCCCTTCTTCCTGCAAAAGCACGCCGGCGCGGAGCATCAGAAGCGCCGCCATAAACAAGGTGTCTGCCCATGCCTGCTCCGGAAAATCATTGCCTGCAGATACGGTATGCTGCAGCACGCTGTCTCCAAAGCGGAGCGCATCCTTTTTAAGATATGAAAGCTTACCAAGCAGCACATCCATGTACTTCTGTTCTTTTGTAGCCTGATACAAAGTAATCAGCGGATGTCCCATCGCACAGGCATTGACCGTCCAGACGTCCGGCAGGCCAAGTTCCATCAGCTCATCAATTCTGTCCTTTAACAACTCAAGATACTTTTTATTTCCTGTTGCTGTATAAGCTTCGCTGATTCCATAATATGCCACTCCGCATGGCCAGTCCCATGTCAGGTCCATATTCATCGTCTTATGTACGATCCGGTCTATTACCGCAGAAATTTGATTTTTGTCGTAATTCAATTTCAGCATTTTATATTCTCCTTTTGCAAAGCACAATGTCATATATTCAATTATAGCATGCTTTGCCAAAGCATCGCAAGCTGCGTCCAGTCAACTTCGTGGAATTCCCTGCATATATTGTTCATAATGCATTCTTAGCGCCTGCTGCGATGCTTGCTGCAGTATCTGCCGGCGCTTTTAAGGAGAACCTATGCCACGTTTCTTCTCAGTTTTTTATGCCCCGGAGGATACCGAGGGAGGAGCCGCTTCCGTCTATCCTGCCACAATGGATACTTCAGCATCAAATACCGGAGGCTTTCAGGCAGAAATCACTTCGCTTTCTGATAACTTTCCAATTGAAAATGCCACCATCGATATTGCAACCGTAGAAAATCCAAGCCGGATTTTAGAAGAAGTAAAAACTTCATCTTCCGGCCTTACTCCTTTAATTTATCTGCCTGCTCCGCCGCTGGAATACAGCATGACACCATCTGAAATCCGTCCTTACAGCGAGTATGTGCTGAACATCAGCGCTCCGGGGTATGAACCGATTCAGATTAATGGCGCAGAAATCCTAGCCGGTGTCGTTGCCAAGCAGAGCGCTTCCCTGCTCCCTCAGTCTCCAAGCATGCCAGACAGTGCCGAAGAGTTTGTTATTCCTGACCACACTTTATATGGGGAATATCCTCCAAAAATTGTGGAAGAAGAAGTTAAGGACGTTGCCTCTCTTGGCGAAATCGTCCTGCAGAGCGTTGTAATCCCTGAATTTATTGTTGTGCATGATGGGCTTCCAAGCAATTCCAACGCCAAAAACTACTATGTCCGTTACCGGGACTATATCAAAAACGTGGCTTCCAGCGAAATCTATGCTACCTGGCCGGAATCCACGATTTATGCAAATATCCTTGCGATTCAGTCATTTACACTAAACCGCGTCTACACGGAATGGTACCGCAGCAAAGGCTATAATTTTACAATTACGTCCTCCACAGCCTACGACCACAAATGGATTCCGGAACGCAATATTTTTGATACCATTGATGCTGCGGTGGACAATATCTTCAACAACTATCTTTCCCGCCCAAATGTCAAGCAGCCGATTCTGACACAGTACTGCGACGGAAAACGTGTAAGCTGTCCTGGGCTTATGTCGCAGTGGGGCAGCAAATACCTTGGGGACGATGGCTATACTTCAATTGAAATCCTGCGGAATTTTTATGGCAATGATATGTATATCAATTCCACAGAAGAAGTTTCTGGTGTTCCTCTCTCTTTCCCAGGCTACACCTTAAGCATTGGTTCGAGCGGAGAGGCTGTACGCACCATCCAAGAACAGCTAAATATCATCAGCGACGCTTATCCTCTGATTCCGAAAATTGCCGAGGACGGCATCTATGGACCTGCAACTGCAGAAGCTGTACGGACATTTCAGGAAATCTTTGGCTATCCTGAAACCGGAACCGTGGACTTTAACACATGGTACCGAATTTCTGCGATTTATGTAGGTGTCAGCAGAATCGGAGAATATTCTTAAGAAACCCGACAATTGCAAGAACACTAGCCGGCAAATGCCATAACAAGCGTCCCGATTGCCATAAGGCAAAGCCCGGCAAATGACTTTTTGCTGAGTTTCTCTTTCAGTACGACATAGGAAAACAGAACTGTTACCAAAATGCTCATCTTGTCAATCGGAACAACAACACTGACAATGCCGTTCTGAATTGCATTATAGTAGCAGAGCCATGATGCCCCTGTTGCAATTCCGGAAAGGGCGATAAAAGCAAGCTCTTTTTTGTCCACAGACTTTACCTGTCCCTGCTTTCCTTTCAAAAAAACAATGCCCCATGCCATAAGAAGCACTACTCCGGTGCGGACTGCAGTCCCAAGGTTTGACTCCACGCCGGATATTCCAACCTTACCTAAAATAGAAGTAAGCGCAGCAAAAACAGCAGAAAGCACAGCATAAACAAGCCATCTGCTGTTTTTGCTTTTTATGGAACGTCCCTTTTGCTCTATCATCAAATACGTTCCAGCCGCCAAAAGAACAATACCAACCAGCTTTGCCGCCAATTGACCGGTTTCCTGGAACAGTACCATTGCAAGCAATACTGACAGAATCGTGCTGGATTTATCAATCGGCACGACTTTATTTACATCCCCCATCGAAAGCGCCTTAAAATAACACAGCCATGACGCTCCCGTTGCGATACCGGACAAGACCAGAAAGAAAAATGACTTTGTACTGATGTTTGTAACCATCCCTGCAGAGCCTGCCACAAATGCCATGCACCATGCAAACACAAGCACTACAATAGTACGCAGTGCGGTTGCCACATCAGAATCCGTCTTTTTAATCCCACACTTTGCAAGAATAGAAGTAAGTCCTGCAAAAAAGGCAGATAAAATTGCCATAGAAATCCACATATCCATCCCCTCCGACCATACAAAACAATGGCATCTCTTCAACAAAAAGGACCGTCGCCCATCCGGCGGCGGTCCCATATTTATTATAATGCATATGGCAATCTGCTGCAATAGATTTCAGGAAAAGCCAACATTCCTTTGGCTGCTGTATTTCCTGTTACGGAATCATCGGCTCATAAATACCGGTAACTATCCCATCTTCCACATTGATAAAGAATGGCATTGGGGAATTATAGCCATAATTCTTCTCCATAAACAGACGAAACTCTTTTGCAAGCGTTGTGGTATACCTTGCAGACTGCTCCCAGTCAATAAAGCAGTAAGTAGTATCTCCACTCAGCTTCCACTGCGTCAGCTCAGTGTCTTTGTTATAGACATAATAGCCATCCAAGAAATAGCCTTCCGTTAAATCAGCCCCTTCCACTAAACCAAGCTCCTCTATCAGCTGCTGCTTGCGTTCTGTTTCATCATCTGTTACAAACTCTACAATATCTACTGTAATCGTGTCACCCTCAATTCCACGGATCATAGCTGCATAATTATAGGAATCCCGCTCCGGATATGCCCTGATTTCCGGCTCCTCTTCTTCTCTTACATTGGAGACAAACAGGTAGCTGTCTCCTGCTTTCTGCAAAGTGACAACCCATCTGCTGCCATCATATTCCTTCTTATAGTGCAGCGTGTACTTTCCGTCTGCTCCCCAGCCTCCAAAAATAACGGTACACCAGTCAAAATTCGTATCGCCTGCCACCAGATAATAGCTATCATAATCTTCTAAATAATAGAATCCATCCAGACCCTTTTTCTGCGTCTGCTCCAGGCCCAAGCCCAAATTCCTTTTTAAAAAGGCATCCATCTCAGCAACCGTAACCTTCACAATATCCAAATAGGCAGCCTCACTGTCAAGTTCCGTAAGAGCCGCAAGTTCTCCGTCTGAAATACTGCCCTCGGAACCGGCAATCCCCCTATAGAACAGCTGATACAGGTCAATTTCTTCCGGTTTACTGTATTCGCTGGTCAGCAGCATATTGTTCATATTGCTCGTCTCGCCATTAAAAAATTTCTTATTGAAGCTTGAAATTTCTTCAGCAGTAAGAGCTGTGGTGAACGTCAACGAATCACCCTTATCTTTTCCATTTTCTGTATCTGTATATTTCCCTCCTTGGCCCGGGTCATCATTTGAGGCTTCTACGCTTTTTCTCATAGATAAAACGAGCGCCATCCCTGCAAACAGTACAACAACTGCGGTTGCAAGTACGATTCCAACTGTCTTTTTCTTTATTTTCATAATCGCCGTTATCCTTTCTTCCATCCCATTTTTACTGAAACTGCTGCCAAATAACGGCACTAGTCCGCTCCTTTTTTCTTCCATAGAAATGAGCGCATGCGCATAGGCAGATTTAGCACCTTCTCCTGCCCTGCGCACAACCTGCTCATCACACGCAAGTTCCATATCCCTCTGGCACAGCAGGTACATCACCCATACAAGCGGGTTGAACCA
>CAJTZB010000141.1 GCA_910583815.1 uncultured Lachnospiraceae bacterium | reverse complement strand
GATGGCCACTGCAGATTTTCCTTCAGGGCTGCCACATTGTCCTCTCCAAGAGGCTCACCATGCGCGCTTGCCTTGCCCTGCTTTGCCGGACAGCCATAACCAATCTGCGTCTTTACAACAATCAAAGATGGACGCTTAGTATCTGCTTTTGCTTCTGCAACTGCTGCATGGATTTCATCCAGACTGTTCCCATCCTTTACCAGAAGTGTCTGGAATCCAAATGCTTCAAAACGCTTTGTCACATCTTCTGTAAATGCCACATCTGTATCTCCTTCAATGGAGATTTTATTGGAATCATAGAATACAATCAGCTTACCAAGCCCCAGTGTCCCAGCAAGTGAAAATGCTTCAGAGGAAATTCCCTCCATCATACAGCCGTCGCCGCCAAGTACATAGGTATAGTGGTCAACCACCGGATAATTTTCTTTGTTGAATTTTGCAGCAAGGTGAGCCTCTGCCATTGCCATACCAACTGCCATTGCCATACCTGCACCAAGAGGGCCCGTTGTAGCTTCTACGCCCTTGGTATGCCTGTATTCCGGGTGTCCCGGTGTCAGGGAATCCATCTGACGGAACTGCATCAGGTCTTCCTTTGTAAGACCATAGCCAAACAGATGAAGAAGCGAATATAAAAGCGTAGAACCATGTCCACCAGATAAAATAAAGCGGTCTCTGTCTGCCCAATCCGGATTGTTTGGATTGTGCTTCATCTCCTTTGCCCAAATATCATAAGCAATTGCTGCACAGCCAAGCGGAAGCCCCGGATGTCCCGATTTTGCTTTCTGAACCGCATCTGCTGCCAATACGCGAATTGCATTTACTGACATTGTATCAATATTGCTCATTCTTTCCTCATTTCTGCGCTGCAAACTAATATATGGCAAGCCTGTGGATGCAGCGCAGACACAGTACCTGCAATTGTTATGAATTTACAATTTTTATTCTCCAAACACTGCCTTGTAATCCTTCTGGAACTTTGCAATTCCCTGTTCTGTCAACGGATGCTTTGTCATTTGTTCAATTACGCTATAAGGAACAGTAGCAATATCAGCGCCTGCCAGAGCACAGTCTGTTACATGGATCGGATTTCTGACACTCGCTGCAATAATTTCTGTCTCTAAACCGTAAATGTCAAAAATTTCAGCGATTGTACGGATTAAGTCAATTCCTGGCTGTGAAATGTCATCCAGTCTGCCAAGGAACGGAGAAACATAAGTTGCGCCTGCCCTTGCTGCAAGCAATGCCTGATTTGCAGAAAATACTAAAGTTACATTTGTCTTGATTCCCTCGGAAGCCAGTACTTTCGTTGCCTTTAAACCTTCCACTGTCATAGGAATCTTAACTACCATGTTCGGATGGATTTTGGCAATTTCTCTGCCTTCTGCAATCATTCCTTCTGCATCCACGGTTGTAGCCTTTACTTCGCCGCTGATAGGTCCATCTACAATATCTGTAATCTCTTTGATTACCTCAACAAAATCCCTTCCTTCTTTTGCAATTAAAGAAGGATTTGTCGTTACTCCGCAGATAACGCCCATATCGTTCGCTTTGCGAATATCTTCTACATTTGCAGTATCAACAAAAAACTTCATTTGCATATCCTCCTGATTTATTTTCATTTTAGAAAGCTCTTCCTCTATTATAAATAAAAATACAGTACATTTCCAGTATTTCTTTTGTAAATTTTCAAAGGAAACGCTGATTTAGTCAACGTTTCCTTTGCGCAGCTCCATCAAAGACCCAAAACGATAGCCTGCTTCCTCAAGCATCGTCAGAACTTCATCCAATGCTTCTGTATTTGATTTGGAGATGTTGTGTATCAACGGAATTGCACCATTATGGTAATACGTTTTAAAATGGTCTGTCACATAGTCCTTGCCTGGCTGGTTATTGGGATCATAATCTTTATATGCAATGCTCCAGAACACTGTTGTATACCCTAAATCCTTTGTCAGCTGCAACGTCCTCTTACTGTATGCACCGGTAGGCGGACGCAGAAACGGATCCATTTCATATCCTGTTGTTTCATAGAACAGCTCTGCACAGCCAAGAATCTCATCCATTAAGGTGGCTGCATCCTTTTTAGGCATAATCGGGTGGCTCAATGTATGGTTCCCGACCAGATGCCCTTCTTCCTTCATACGTGTTACATAGTCCGGACGGCTCTCAATGAATGCTTCTGTGACAAAAAACATAGCTTTTGCATTGTGTGCCGCCAATGTATCCAGAATCTGAGGCGTAAAACCATTTTCATATCCACAGTCAAATGTAAGATAAATTACCTTATCCTCATCTGATACGTTTTTATTGAGATAAAAGGCATCATAGAGCGAAATATCAAAGGCTTCTCCACTCCCGGATGGCACCTGCTTCTTCTTTCTGATAAACCACCAATCATACTGTTTATTGTCAAGTTCTTCATATACGCCCTGCGCAATCTTCTTATCTATTTCTGCCCGAAGCTCTGCATGCCGCTTCTCTAAGTCTCCCTCTCCTTCCAGCTTGTCCACTGTATCTGTCTGAGGGGCAGGGGCTGGGGTTCCGGGAAACAATTCCTCTCCCATTTTGTCCTTGATAGGATCAGCCGCTTCTTCCAAATCAGGGAACTTTGTTGGCTCCGGAATATCCGTCAGTTCCGGCGCTGTCACAGACTCTGTTGGCTTTGGTGTTGGGGATAATTCTTTTTGTTCAATATATTCTGTCGGGCTTGGAATCAATGTAGGTACTGGAGAGTCTTCCTCTCCTTCCACATCATGTTCTCCTGCCGTTACTGAAGTCTCTGGAAAAAGCTCTCTGTTTTTCCAGACGCAAAACGCCAATATGCATACGCATATAATATGCACGATAATCCATCCTGTTTTTTCTGTTCTTTTCATCTTTAATTTCCTGTTTTCTTATTCTTAGAATGTTCTGTCAATTAGAAAATAATAAAATTCCGTAATCTCAGTTTACTTTATCAGTGTAACACAGATTGTCCATTTAGAAAAGGGAAAAGCACTTTTTATCGACATTTTCCAAATACGAACTATAGCATTCGTGTTTATGATTTTAAATTTATAGTAATTTAGTTCATATTTACAAAGGAGGTTGTTCCATGTCTATTCTCCAAAGATTTTCAGACGAAATCCGCCGTTCTCGCAAACAGCTTGGTTTAACACAAGAACAAGCTGCTGAATCTCTTTCTATTTCTGTACGTTGGTTCCAATATATTGAATCCGGAAAACGCATGCCAAGTACTATTCTTACCCTTAACATTATTGCTGTGCTTGGAATTCAAGGAAAAGACCTGAGAGAAGAAAAGTAAAAACATTTTGACATCTAATTTGTCGGATTGTACAAGATTTTAGATAGACAATTCCCTCGTTATTTGGCAAAATAAAAGGCGAAGGGAGGAGATGAACTATGAATATTGGACAGCTTCTAAAAGAAGCACGTTCTAAGGCGGGATTCACACAGGAATATGTAGCCGAATCCATTAACGTATCACGCCAGACAATTTCAAATTGGGAAAATGAAAAATCCTATCCTGATATTTTAAGTGTAATCAAATTGAGCGATTTATATAATGTCAGTTTGGATGACCTGCTGAAAGGAGATGATAAGATGCTAAAGCATGTAGAGGAAAGTACCAATATTATAGCAAGCAATAAAAAATTAGTTTTGGCAATTGCCATAAATATTCTACTAATTACTCTCTTAATGATTTTCTCCAAAGCTATACCAAATAACGGCATCTATCTTGTAGGAATTTTTTCATTGTCCGTTATTACTGTCACTTTTCTGTTGTACCAGATTATCAAAAGAATATAAACCTGCGTTTATCTGCATAGATAAAGAAAGGAAGATTTTTATGGGAACCCAATATATTGCAATTTTATTAGTTTGTTTCGCAGTTACACTTGTAGGCTCTGTCAGTACCGCCTATCAACTATATCACATTGTAAAATCAGATGCCAAAGCAAGGGCATTAAAACATCCTAAATTTTGGGGTCTGCTAGCTATAAACGGAAACAATGCTTCCGGCCTGTTGCCTTATCTGATTGCAAGAAGAAATTATCCCATTATCAATGCTTCAAAAGAATACCAGACAGAACTAGAACAAAGAAAAAAACGCATACTGGTCAGCCTTTTGTTCACAGCTGCCGGCGCTATAGGAATGGCATCTTTTATTTTTCTGATATAGCTAAATAATATAGTAGCGTCGGTGTACAGATGGAAACACGGTCGATGAAGGGAAGATGACAAAGAAAATGCCTGAAATCACATGGGCTGAGGCGTGTTACCATTTGTACACCGACGCTATCGTAACTCTATATACTATCCGGGAAAGGATGGTACAATTATGTCTGACAAGAAAACTAAAAATATCTATGACGACGGAAATATTCCGGATATAGACCTTCCACAGAGCAGTGCAAAAGGCACGTCTAATAGCTCCAGCAAAAACTCTTATGGTGCAGAGTCACTTCCAGAATCCTCTCGCCCAAGAAAAGACGGCCCAGGAGGAGAATAAGCTTCTCTCAATCATGGATATTCACAGGATGTTCCATGTATATTGCCGTCTACTCACCAACACCATAAAAGCCCCAAATAAAATTTGGGGCTTTTTTATGTTACCAAACATTATCTATTGACTTCTAGGTATCTATATGGTAAAATATAAGACGTTGTAAAAACGTGGGCTACTAGCTCAGGTGGTAGAGCACTTGACTTTTAATCAAGTTGTCTCGGGTTCGAGTCCCGAGTGGCTCATTGTTAGGCAAAACAGCGGAATTTTTTGCAAATGCAAAAGTTTCGCTGTTTTTAATTTATAATAATAGAATTCACTCTTTACACAGATTCTATTATTTGAAAAGAGGTAAAACAATGAAACTCTGTATTGTTTTTTCTCCATGCAAAGTTTGAGGAGATTGCATGGAGGATAACAGCATCGTTAAGCCGATACTATTGATGCGTCAGCACCAATAGTGCTGCGCAGATGCCAATCATCCTCAGGCTTTGCATCTTTGATTGATCCATTCAATAAAAAATCAAAAGGAGCAAAGTCAACTATGAAAAAAGAATATAAAGTACTAAAACCCTATTTTATGCTTTGGCTTTATCTTCAAAGTGGTTCTGCATTAAAAACAGCTCTTCTATCCATCTGCTCTTATGCCCCTTATGTTATTATGAGCATATTTGCAGGTGCATTAAGTGATAGATGGAATAAAAAGCGAACTATGCTCATCTGTGATTTAATTGCTGCATTGAGCACGGTAGCTGTTTTAGTGCTCGTAAAAACTGACAGCCTGCATATATGGCATTTATATTTCCTAAATGCACTGAATGGTCTGATGAATACCGTCCAACAGCCTGCAAGTGAAGTAGCAACAACTCTATTAATACCAAAAGAATTTTATGAAAAAACAAGTGGTCTGCGTTCTTTTTCTCAGTCATTAAACTCTATCTTAACGCCAATACTTGCAACTGTGCTTTTTTCCTTTGCAGGAATTGAAGTTGTGATAGCAGCAGATCTCATTACTTTTATAATTGCTTTTGTCACACTTTGGATGTTTATACAAATTCCAGAAAACAACCATGCCAAAAGGGAAAAAGAAGCCCTATTCACATCAACGTATAAAGGGCTTCTGTGGTTAACTCGTAACCCACTGGTTTTAAACCTGATTCTATTTTTGGCAAGCATCAATTTAATTGCCTCTATTTATAATGTAGCGCTTCCGGCAATGGTCCTGTCAAAACAAAATGGTGGAGAAACTATCCTTAGTATTGTCAATAGCTGCGCCGGCATTGCTACATTGTTTGGAAGCCTATTGGTAGCCCTCTTTCCTGCTCCCAAAAACCGAGTAAGAAATATATGTCTTTCTCTGTTTCTGGCAATGAGTACAGAAAATTTTATGCTTGCATTAGGAAATAACGCGTTGATTTGGTGCAGCGGAGCAATTCTTGGATGGATAATGATACCATTTATGAATGCCAATATGGACGTAATATTTCGCAGCTCCATCCCTCTGGATATGCAGGGACGTGTTTATTCTTGCAGAAATACTCTGCAGTTTTTCACCATTCCAGCAGGTTATTTACTTGGTGGTTTTCTGATAGATGAAGTATTTGAGCCTCTGATGCTTTCACAATCAACAAATACTTTATTTATCCAACTTTTTGGTTCCGGAAAGGGTTCTGGAGCAGCAATGCTGTTTTTTATCATTGGAATTGCAGGTGTTTCCATTTGTTTATTTTTTAGTTTCGTACTTAGAAAATTTACAAGATAAGAAATTCTACAAATTATAGCTAAAATAAAAAAGCAGTTTTCTATATAAATCAGGTCACCAAAAAACCCTATGAGGTATAATTGGTATTCCAATCTATATATAGAAAGCTGCTCTTTCTTATATAAAGAACATCCAAAAGACAAAAAAAGATGCCCAGAACCGGAATCGAACCAGTGACACGAGGATTTTCAGTCCTCTGCTCT
>CAJTZB010000140.1 GCA_910583815.1 uncultured Lachnospiraceae bacterium | reverse complement strand
ATTGCTTGTTTTTTTACTTTCTGCTGCCTTTTCTGCCGTAAGACCTTCTAACAGGGATGTACTGTTAAGTGCCGTAATCGCCATATGTATTCTCTCTCCTTCACTTCATAGGAACTGCGCTGCAAAGCGCGCATAAAAGCGCCTAATGGCACTTTACGAAATATTTTATCTGTCCAAAAGGCACGAGAAAAAATTCAGCATATGTTACTGCTACGCCGAATTTTTCATCCACCGCCTATTTAATTTGCAAGTTCCAGACCCTTTAATGCCATGTTCTTTGTCGCATTGAATGCCGTAACATTCGCTTCATAAGAACGTGAAGCATCAATCAAGTTGGTCATTTCTGTTATTGTATTTACATTTGGAAGCGTAACGTAGCCTTCCTCATTTGCATCCGGATGTGCCGGGTCATATACTGTCTTCATGGCAGTCACATGATCTTCTGCAATGCCGGTAATCTTTACGCCTGTTCCGGTCCAGTTCTTATAAGAAATCCCTGTTCTCTCTGCTGTCAGATATGATTCAAAATTTTTAAAATTGTTCGCACGCTCCGCAAATACAACTGTCTTGCGGACATACGGCTCTCCATTTTCATCTCTGGTCGTATTTACGTTTGCAACATTCTGTGCAATGATGTCCATTCGGGTTCTCTGTGCGCTCATACCGCTTGCGCTGATGTTTAAACTGCTCATTAAGGACATGCTGTTTTCCCCCTTATGCTATGTAATTATTATGAATCCATTCAGCAAAATGTTCCCACGCATCCTTGCGGTATTTTTTTACAGCTAAATTTTTTGCCCATTCAGCTTATTTTTGTTTTAGCTTCTGTTCAGTACCATTTTCAGCCTGTTAAATTCCTGTGTCATAGAGTTTAAAAGTGTATAATATTTAATCTGGTTGTCAGCAAGATATCCTTCCTCTGTGTCCACATCGACGTTATTTCCGTCGTATCGATAACTTAGCTCTGAATACTCGGTAAATACATGTGGATTCAAAGAAGATAATTGCAGATTTGCAACTTTTTTGTCCAGATTTTCAGTACTGCTGTCAGAAAGCGCGTCTGCTAGCAAAGATTCAAAATCCAGGTCTTTTCTTTTATAGTCCGGTGTATCTACATTTGCAAGATTGTTGACAATCACTTCATTTCTCTTCCAGCTTGCACTCGCTGCTTTATTCAATACATTGATGTAATTGTACGCATCTGAGCCAATCATTTCTTTCGCTGTCCCTCTTTCATTTTGATTTCTTTCAATAACAAAACCTATTATACTGTTTTTTATCGCAAAGCACAAGAAATAAATTCAGATTTCCATCAGAATAGGACGTTCGTCCTATGAGACTTCCACTTTTTTCTGGCTTAAAAAGAGAAAAAAAAGATTTTTACCAAAAAATCCTTTTTTCCTCTCCATCCATTGGCAAGTATTCTATTTTATTCCTTATGTATTTATACTTTCTTTAGCTCATCAAATACAACATCATTTAATACTTTAATATAAGTCCCTTTCATGCCAGAAGAACGAGACTCAATTACCCCCGCACTTTCAAACTTACGCAGTGCATTTACAATGACAGAGCGCGTAATCCCAACTCTGTCCGCAATTTTACTTGCTACAAGAATGCCTTCATTGCCTTCCAGTTCTGCAAAAATATGCGTAATTGCCTCCAGTTCTGAAAAAGACAGCGTACTGATAGCAGAACGTACAATCTGCACTTTGCGGTTTTCCTCTGCATTTTCTTCATTGACAGAACGCATCATTTCAAGGCCCACTACTGTGGTACCATATTCGCTCAAAATAATATCATCAATGGAGTACGTCTGCCCTTCTTTATAAATAAACAGCGTCCCTAAACGTTCTCCCGCAATGTCAATTGGAATAATAATGGCCTCGTACTGGTCTACACCTTCAAATTCAAAGCCAAGAGTTGTCAGATTTACATTTTCTTTTGTGGAAAGAATATTCAGCAGCCGCTCGTTCAAAAGCGCATCAACATGGCCGCCAATGGCATCCGGAATCAGCTCCTGAATTGGGGCGATATCCGCACGGTTTTTGATGCCAAGGACCTTGCCCTTTTTACTGATAACTAAAATATTAGATTCCAATATATCGCTCAGCACAAGACAAATGTCGTTAAATACTACTTTATGAGAATTGTTGTTATGCAGCAATTTATTGATTTTTCTTGTCTTATCTAACAGCTGTACGCTCATATTGCCTCCTTTCCAGAATTAAATGACAATTTCAGATATTTTTTATTATACCATAAAATTGTAAGCGTAGCAAGCAGAACTTTTATACAATTTATTCAGAAGGCTTTCCTTCTACAACCTGCCCACAGCTTTCATCAATGCAGACCAGTTTATTCCCTCGCTCCAAAAGTACTTTTCCGCACTTCGGACAGCGCTCTTTTGTAGGCTTCTGCCATGACATAAAGCCACATTCCGGATTGTTTTCACAGCCATAGTAGCGCCTTCCCTTTTTCGTCTTGCGGATGACAACCTCTTTTCCGCAGTCAGGACAAGGCACACCGATCTTCTCCAAATAAGGTTTGGTATTGCGGCATTCCGGAAAACCCGGACAAGCCAGAAATTTTCCATGCGGACCATACTTGATTACCATCATGCGTCCACATTCTTCACATGGAACATCGCTCTTCTCATCTTCAATCTTGATATGCTCCAGCTTTTTCCCTGCTTCCTGCACCGCCTGTTCCAAATCCGGATAGAAATTCCGGACTACTGTCTTCCAAGGAAAATTCCCTTCCTCAATGCCATCTAACAAAGTTTCCAGATTTGCCGTAAAATTCATGTCTACAATGGTCGGAAATGCTTCCTTCATAATACGGTTGACTGCCTCGCCAAGTTCCGTTACATAAAGGTTTTTATTTTCTTTAATTACATAATGTCTGGCTAATATTGTCGTAATTGTAGGCGCATATGTGCTCGGACGGCCTATTCCAAACTCCTCCATTGTCCGAACAAGAGAAGCTTCCGTATAATGTGCCGGAGGCTCCGTAAAATGCTGGCTTCCCTCCATATCTAAAAGTGTCAGTTTTGACTCTTTTGTCAGATAGTTCAGTTTCTGATTGCCCTGCAGCTCTTCTGTAGTTTCCTCTTCCATAACATAAACACTTAAAAAGCCTTCAAAAACAAGGCGGGAAGCCACTGCAGTAAAGCGGTATTCTCCTGCATCCAGCTTCACTGATGTCGTCTCATACTTTGCCGCCTGCATACGGCTTGCAATAAAACGTTTCCATATCAATTGGTACAGACGGAACAAATCCCTTGCAAGAGAGTCTTTTACTGCCGCCGGGGACAGTTCCATATAGGTCGGACGGATTGCTTCATGTGCATCTTGAATCTTTTTCTTGCTCGTATCTGATGCCGCCTTATCCGCTACCATCTCTTTGCCGAAATTCTTTTCAATATACTCTCTTGCTGCCGCATCAGCTTCATCCGACACACGAGTAGAGTCTGTTCTCAGATAAGAAATCAGTCCAACCGTGCCGTGCCCTTTAACATCAATTCCTTCATAAAGCTGCTGTGCCAAACGCATCGTTTTCTGAGTTGAAAAGTTCAGCTGTTTGGATGCTTCCTGCTGCAGCGTACTTGTTGTGAAAGGAAGCGGTGCTTTTCTTTGACGTTCCCCTTGCTTGACCTCTGCTACAGTAAATGCTACCTTTGAAACTTTGTTCCTGATTTCTTCTAACTGCTCTTTGCTGTCAATGGATAGTTTCTTTTCTTTGGTTCCATAAAACTTTGCCATAAACGGCTTCTTTTCCCCTGACGCAAGCACGGAAGCAGAAAGGTTCCAATATTCCTGCGGAACAAATGCATTAATTTCCTCTTCTCTGTCACAAAGAAGTCGAAGTGCTACAGACTGTACTCTTCCGGCACTTAAACCTCTTTTTATTTTTTCCCATAAAAGCGGACTGATGCGGTAGCCTACAACTCTGTCCAGAATCCTGCGCGCTTGCTGGGCATCTACAAGGTTCATGTCAATTCCCCTTGCCTGTTTGATGGAATTCTTTACCGCATTTTTTGTAATCTCATTAAATGTAATCCGGCTCGTTGTCTTTTCATCCAGCTTCAATGTGTTTGCCAAATGCCATGAAATTGCTTCTCCTTCTCGGTCCGGGTCAGTTGCAAGATAGACTTTATCTGCCTTTTTGACTTCTTTGCGAAGTTTTGCCAGAATCTCTCCTTTTCCACGGATTGTAATATACTTTGGCTCGAAATCGTTATCCGGATCTACCCCCATCTGGCTTTTTGGCAAATCGCGTACGTGCCCATTGGAAGCAATTACTTCATAATTGCTTCCAAGAAATTTTTTAATTGTCTTTGCTTTTGCGGGTGACTCTACAATTACTAAATACTTTGCCATGTCTGTTACCCTGCTCCTTCTTATGCTATTTTTAGCGTCGGTGTACGGATGGCAACGCTATAAAACCGAAATATAATAATTTTTAGCTGTTTGTTTGATGTAATGTTTTATTTCCAGTTCCAAAAGCAAATAGGCAAGCTCCGACAACGGAAAGCCTGTGTCTTCGGCTATCTGGCCTATATGTTTTGGCTGTAAGCTCAAACTAGCATACACTATTTTCTCTTTGGTTTCAAGAAAAATGTTTTCTTTTTTTCCTCTTTTGTCAGATACCGCAGTTTTCTGTGATGAAAAAGACAGCAAAATATCCTCCGGTTCACAAACCATTTTAGCGCCTTCTTGGATCAGGCGGTTTGTTCCTGCTGAAAGAGAATCATAGACTCTTCCAGGAACCGCATAGACTTCCTTTCCTTGTTCTAAGGCATGCTCTGCCGTAATCAGCGAACCGCTGTTTTCTTTTGCCTCCACTATAAGCACCCCATCTGCCAATGCCGAAATGATGCGGTTGCGTTTTGGAAAATTCCAAGAAAACGGCTGCGTTCCTGGCAGTTCTTCGGAAAGAACTCCTCCCTTTTGTTTTAGCTGTTCATATAAAAGCTTCTGTTCCTTTGGGTAGCAGACATCTGCTCCGCTGCCTAACACAGCATATGCACGTCCTTCCTCAGATATGGCAGCTCTTTGCGCACTTGCATCAATCCCACGCGCCATGCCGCTGATAATCTGTATGCCTGCTTTTGAAAGCTGTCTTGCAAAATGCGCTGCAATCTCTTCCCCATACACGCTGCACTGCCTTGCCCCAACTACTGCAACTGCCGGTGCCTCCTCTCGTGGCAGACTGCCATAATAGTAGATGGCAAACGGCGGCTCAGGTATCTGCTTTAATTTCTTTGGATATCCTTCTGTTTCGCGCCCTACAATATGAATTCCTTCTTTTTGCAGTTTCTGAAAACTCTGCCTGCTCTCTTCTTTCTGTTTTTGGTCAGAAAGTGCCAAAAACACCTTGTCCGCCATTTCCTTTCTGCAAAAATTCAGAGTCCGAAGATGCTGTTCTTTTATAAAATAAAGTTCTTCTATTCCGTCAAACCGAGCGAGCAGTTCCCTTTTTTCCAAAAAAGACAGCCCTTTCAGTCCATTGTACCAATGCCATAATTCCTCTGATACCAAGTTCTTATTCGCCTTTCTGCACTATTTTTCTGTTTTAGCGCCAGTATTTTTTTCCAAGACTCCGATAACAGTATGCTTCTGCCAGATGTTCTTTTTGTATATTTTCACTGCCTTCTAAATCTGCAATTGTCCTTGCCAGACGAAGCAGGCGGTAATAACTTCTGGTACTGGTTTCCCCTTCTGCATACAGTTGCTTCAGCAGCTGCTCCCCTTTTTCATCCAGACAGCAGAATGTCTCGATTTCCTTTCTTGTCATTTCTGCATTACAGGAAATTCCAATCGTTTTAAAACGCTTTTCCTGACTCTTTCTTGCCGCATAAACTCTTTTTTTGATAGCTACAGAACTTTCCCCCTTGCTTTCTTTGCGAAGCCTTTCATATTTTATAGGAAATACCTCAATTGTCATATCCATGCGGTCTAATATCGGCTGGCTGATTTTCCCAATATATTGCCTGATCTGCTGTGTTGTGCAACGGCATTTTTCTTTATCCGGATATGCTCCGCAAAGACATGGATTCATTGCTGCTATCAGCTGAAACGATGCCGGATAAGTATAAGATGCGTGAAGCCTTGCCACTGTTACTGTGTGCTCTTCTAACGGCTGACGCAGACTTTCCAAAACCTCCTGTCTAAATTGCGGAAACTCATCCAAAAACAGCACTCCATGATGACAAAGGCTGACAATTCCCGGCGCGCTGTTTCTTCCGCCGCCAATCAAAGCTGTGACTGTGGCTGCATGGTGCGGTGCAAGAAATGGACGTTCTTTTATCAGATGATCTCCTTGTTCTAATTTCCCTAAGACGCTATATATTTTTGACAGTTCCAGCTGTTCTGCAAATTCCATTTCTGGAAGAATAGATGGCATACAGCGTGCAAGCGCTGTTTTCCCACTTCCGGGCGGTCCAATCATCAGCAGATGGTGTCCTCCTGATGCTGCAATTGTT
>CAJTZB010000139.1 GCA_910583815.1 uncultured Lachnospiraceae bacterium | reverse complement strand
CATTGCACTATCAAAAAGAGCAGATTTTCTAAAAAAACGCTTGTCTGATCTGGCAAGGTCTGTTACACTTTAAGAGGTTCTCAAATCGCAAAAAAGAACTAAAACAAAAATTTGTTCGATTTTATTTAGAATATCCCTTGACAAAAAGAAAAAACAGAAGTATGATAAGAACAGAAGTTCGAGAACATACGATCGGATACGGAGGTTACAATATGGCAGATAATGATAAGTTAAAAGCATTGGAGTCCGCATTGGGGCAAATAGAAAAGCAATACGGAAAAGGTTCCGTTATGAAACTTGGTGACAGCGCTGCACGAATGAACGTAGAAGCAATTCCTACCGGTTCCTTAAGCCTTGATATTGCGCTCGGTGTCGGCGGCATCCCAAAAGGACGTATTATAGAAATTTATGGACCTGAATCCAGCGGTAAAACTACGGTTGCCCTACATATGGTTTCAGAAGTGCAAAAGCGTGGCGGCATCGCAGGTTTTATTGATGCAGAACATGCACTGGACCCCATATATGCTAAAAATATCGGTGTTGATATTGACAATCTGTATATTTCCCAGCCGGACAACGGAGAACAGGCATTGGAAATTACAGAAACAATGGTGCGTTCCGGAGCTATTGACATTGTTATTGTAGACTCTGTGGCAGCACTTGTACCAAAAGCTGAAATCGAAGGCGATATGGGTGACTCCCATGTCGGACTGCAGGCTCGTCTGATGTCACAGGCCCTTAGGAAGCTTACGGCCGCTATCAGCCGTTCCAACTGCATCGTTATTTTTATTAACCAGCTGCGTGAAAAGGTCGGCGTTATGTTTGGCAATCCAGAAACAACAACCGGAGGACGTGCCTTAAAATTTTATTCTTCGGTTCGTTTAGACGTCAGACGTATTGAAGCCTTAAAAGCAGGTGGCGAGGTAATAGGCAACCGTACCAGAATTAAAGTTGTAAAAAACAAGGTTGCACCGCCATTTAAAGAAGCAGAATTTGATATTATGTTCGGAAAAGGAATTTCCAGGGAAGGCGACATTTTGGACCTTGCGGCAGCTGAGAATGTCATTGTTAAGAGTGGTGCATGGTTTGCCTACAATGACTCCAAAATTGGCCAAGGAAGAGAAAACGCCAAAACATACCTGAAAGAAAATTCTCAAGTCATGGAAGAGGTAGAAAAAAAAGTAAGAGTAAAGTTTGGCCTGCTTCCGGCAGAAGAAACTTCAAAAGAAGAAACTCCAAAGAAAGAAGAAAAGTCCGGAAAGAAGACCGTGCAGACAGAAGAACAGAAGGCATAATAGATGAAAAAAACATCTGTGAGAAAAACATTTCCAAAACAAGATCTTTCAAGAGAAGAGCGTTTGCTTCAAGGGAAAAAAAGGGCAATGCATTTCTTAGAACGCAGGGATTATTCCAGAAAAGGACTAATAGAAAAACTTGCAAGGGATGGTTATGAAGAAAGCTTGATTTCTGAGATTATTGACTATCTGGACTCCTACCACTATTTGGATGATGTGCGGTTTGCAGAAAGTTTAATCCGCAGCAGAAAAACAACAAAAAGCCGCAGAGAACTCTTGTATTATTTAAAAACAAAAGGAATTTCTGAAGAGGCTATTGAGGCAGCAATGGAATCAAACTACCATATGAAAGAAGAAGCTTTATACCAGCCTTATGGAGAATCAGAAATATCAGATGCCGAATCGGAGCTGTCTCCAGAAATTACTGCAATCCGCAGACAGCTGCAAAAATATTATTCAACAAAAGAGGAGCTTCTTGCAATGGACTATGTTACAAAGCAGAAAATAGCAGCAAAGCTCTATCGTAAAGGATATTCTGAAGAGAACATCCGAAAAGAACTGTATCTGTAGCAGAAATGAAATATTTAAGAAATGGCAGAAAATACACCTTATAAATGTTTTTCTGTTATAAACAAAAAGCAGGGCCTGACGTGTTAAGAATGCGTTAGCTCTGCTTTTTTTGCTTGCATATCTTGCATTTTAGAGGTATAATTACAATTGGCAGAAAATTGATTTCTAATTATTATAAAATGGAGGCTAAACAATGAGTAGTTCAACACAGATGTCAGCAAAAGACAGAATTACTGCTTTGCTCGACGACAACAGCTTTGTTGAAATCGGTGCGCTTGTTACAAAAAGAAACACCGATTTTAATTTGCCGCAGACCGAAGCAAAATCGGATGGCGTCATTACCGGCTATGGGCTGATTGAGGGCGGACTGGTATATGTTTATAGCCAGGATGCGGATGTTTTGCATGGTACAATTGGTGAAATGCATGCAAAAAAGATTGCAAGGCTCTATGATTTGGCACTGAAAAT
Organism: uncultured Lachnospiraceae bacterium; assembly: GCA_910583815.1. Taxonomy (GTDB): domain Bacteria; phylum Bacillota; class Clostridia; order Lachnospirales; family Lachnospiraceae; genus SIG299. The sequence continues at coordinate 4,257 of CAJTZB010000139.1, read as the reverse complement.
GGGTGCTCCGGTTATTGGACTTGTGGACTGTGCAGGTATTCGTCTGCAGGAAGCAACCGATGCACTTGCGGGATTTGGAAAGATTTTCAAAAAACAAACAATGGCATCAGGCGTCATTCCGCAGATTACTGCAGTGTTTGGAACTTGTGGCGGCGGTTCTGCAATTTCTGCTTCTTTGTCTGACTTTACGTTTATGCCGAAGAAGGATGCAAAACTTTTTGTCAATTCTCCAAATGTATTGGAAGGTAACTACACAGCAAAGTGTGATACTGCATCAGCAGAGTATCAGGCAGCGTGTGGTGTAATAGATGTTGTGGAAGAGGATGAGACATCTGTACTTACGTCTATTCGTACATTGGTATCTGTTCTGCCAACCAATAACGAAGCAGAAACCGTTGTGGATTGTATGGATGATTTGAACCGTGCCGTAGCTTTTGATGCACTTTCTGCAGACCCGGCAAAGGCGCTTGCTGATATTTCAGATGAGTGCTTTTTCTTTGAAGTAAAGAAAGAGTTTGCAAAAGAGATGGTAACAGGATTTATAAAATTGGATGGTATGACTATTGGTGCTATAGCAAATCGTGCAGCGCTTTTAGATGAGAACGGAAAAACAGAAAAGACATTTGAGACTGTTTTAACAACAGATGGCTGCTACAAAGCAGAGCAGTTTATCAGATTCTGTGATGCTTTTGGTATTCCGGTTGTCTCTTTTACCAATGTAAATGGCTATAAAGCAACAGTTGCAGAAGAAAAAGGAATCGCAGCCGCAGCTGCAAAGCTGACAGCAGCATTTGCCGGAGCAACTGTCCCAAAAGTAAATGTAATTTCCGGGAAAGCATTTGGCAGTACATATATTGTAATGAATTCCAGGCATATTGGTGCAGATATGGTATTTGCTGTAGAAGGTGCTAAAATTGGCATGATGGATGCTGAACTTGCAGCACAGATTCTTTATCCTGAAGCAAGCGCTGAAGAAAGAAAGTCTGCAGCAAGCACGTATGATACACTCCAAAGCAGTGCAGAATCTGCTGCAAAGCGCGGCTATGTAGATGCCATCATTTCTGCTGACAGCATAAGGCAGCAGCTTGCCTATGCGTTTAATATGCTGTATTCTAAGAGAGAGGCACGTCCGGCGAAGAAGCATGGCACAATTTAATACGGAGGTATCAGATGGAAAGTATATTCGCAGTTGCAAACTGGTGGAATAACGTAAAAGGACCTCTTGCCGATGCAGGTATCAATACATTGATTGGCATTGCTGTTGTTTTTACAGTATTGCTTTTTATCAGTTATGTTATCTCTCTTTTCAGGTATATTTCTGTGTTTGAAAAGAAGATTGCAGCAAAAAAAGCAGGAAAAACAGCGCAAGAAGAGCAGATTGCCATAGAGGATGTGTCTGATGCAGAGGAAGGAGCATCCGAAACAGACGATTTAGAACTGATTGCAGTTATTACGGCTGCAATCCAGGCATATGAAGAAGCACAGGGCAATGCCGTTGCAGGAGATTTGGTTGTGCGCTCTATTCGTAAGATTGATAAAGCGAAATGGCAGAGGGCTTAGGCCAAAGGGCAGACTTGTCAGTTTATTCTTTGGCCGGGAATTCGTGCCAGTGCACAAAGTTCCCCTCTGACAAAAAGCCGCCTGCGGCGGCAGTATATGAGTCAATATAAGGAGGATATGATAATGAAAAATTATACGATTACTGTAAATGGCAATGTATATGACGTAACGGTTGAAGAGGCTACCGGTGAAGCCAGCGCACCTAAAGCTACAGCTGCGGCAAAAGCTGCACCGGCTCCTAAGGCAGCACCAAAGGCTGCTCCGGCTGGCGCACAGGGCAGCGTAAAGGTAAATGCTCCAATGCCAGGCAAGATTTTAGCTGTCAAGGCAAATGCAGGAAAGGCTGTAAAAAAAGGAGAGGTTCTGCTGATCTTAGAAGCAATGAAAATGGAAAATGAAATTGTTGCGCCGCAGGACGGCACAGTAGCAAGCATCAATGTGACAGTAGGTGATCAGGTAGAGGCAGGAGCAGTTATCGCTACTTTAAACTAATCGGGAGGAGAAGCTTAAATGAACATTCTCGAAACACTGCAGAATCTCGCGGCCCAGACATGGTTTGCAAACCTTGAATGGGGAAACTTGCTGATGATTTTTGTGGCATTATTTTTCTTATATTTGGCAATCCGGCATGGTTTTGAACCGCTTCTTCTGGTTCCGATTGCATTTGGCATGCTGCTTGTCAATATGTACCCTCCAATTATGGAGGAGGGCGGTTTATTGCATTATTTCTTCCTGTTGGACGAATGGAGCATTCTTCCGTCCCTGATTTTTATGGGTGTTGGCGCAATGACAGATTTCGGTCCGCTGATTGCCAATCCAAAGAGCTTTTTACTTGGTGCAGCAGCGCAGCTTGGTATTTTTGCAGCATACTTCTTTGCAATTTTACTTGGCTTTAACGGCGCGGCAGCAGCAGCCATTTCCATTATTGGAGGAGCCGATGGCCCTACTTCCATTTTCCTTGCAAGTAAGCTTGGCCAGACTTCCTTGATGGGACCAATTGCAGTAGCAGCATATTCTTATATGTCCCTGGTGCCAATTATTCAGCCTCCGATTATGAAACTTTTAACAACAGAGGAAGAGCGGAAGATTAAGATGGAGCAGCTTCGTCCGGTTTCTAAGCTGGAGAAAATTTTGTTCCCGGTTATTATTACTGTTGTAGTTGTTGCTTTATTGCCTTCTACAGCTCCTCTGATTGGTATGCTGATGCTTGGCAACCTGTTCAAAGAATGCGGTGTTGTAAAGCAGCTTGCAGAAACAGCATCCAATGCGATGATGTATATTGTTGTTATTATTCTTGGTGTGTCCGTAGGCGCTACAACAAGTGCGGAAGCATTCATAAACTGGACAACGCTTAAAATTGTTGCACTTGGTCTAATTGCCTTCGCTATTGGTACAGCAGGCGGTGTACTGTTTGGAAAGCTGATGTGTAAGTTAACCAAGGGCAAAGTAAATCCGCTGATAGGTTCTGCTGGTGTATCTGCGGTTCCTATGGCAGCAAGAGTGTCCCAGAAGGTTGGCGCAGAAGCAGATCCTACTAACTTCCTTCTGATGCATGCAATGGGGCCAAACGTAGCCGGAGTTATTGGTACTGCGGTAGCAGCGGGTGTATTTATGGCGATTTTTGGGGTATAACCTCACCAGACAATAAAGTTATAATCAGAATGGAGGATTCTCATGGCAGAACAGGTAAAGAAACCAATTGGTATTACCGAGACAATATTACGTGATGCGCACCAGTCCTTAATTGCTACCAGAATGACAACAGAGCAGATGCTGCCTATTATTGAAAAGATGGATAAAGTAGGCTATCATTCTGTAGAATGCTGGGGTGGTGCAACATTTGATGCTTCCCTGCGTTTCTTAAAGGAAGATCCTTGGGAAAGGCTCAGAAAATTAAGAGCAGGCTTTAAGAATACAAAGCTGCAGATGCTGTTCCGTGGACAAAACATTCTTGGCTACAACCATTATTCCGATGATGTTGTAGAATATTTCGTACAGAAGTCAATTTCTAACGGTATTGATATTATCCGTATTTTTGACTGCTTTAACGATTTAAGGAATCTGGAGACTGCTGTAAAGGCAGCAAAGAAAGAAAAGGGACATGCGCAGATTGCATTGTCTTATACGCTTGGAGATGCTTACACACTGGAGTACTGGAAAGATATTGCAAAGAGAGTAGAGGACCTTGGAGCAGACTCTATCTGTATCAAAGATATGGCAGGCCTGCTGCTTCCTTATACTGCAACCGAACTTGTTCAGGCATTAAAGGCAGGGACAAAACTTCCGATCCAGATGCATACGCATTATACATCCGGTGTCGCTTCCATGACTTACTTAAAAGCAGTAGAAGCAGGTGCAGATGTAATTGACACAGCAATGTCCCCATTTTCAATGGGTACTTCGCAGCCGGCAACAGAAGTTATGGTGGAAACCTTCAAAGGTACGCCATATGATACTGGTTTTGATCAGAACCTGCTTGCAGAGATTGCGGATTATTTCCGTCCGATGCAGGAAAATGCTTTAAAAACAGGACTTTTAAATCCAAAGGTAATGGGTGTAAATATTAAGACACTGCTTTATCAGGTTCCAGGCGGTATGCTTTCTAACTTGGTTTCCCAGTTAAAAGATGCACATGCCGAGGATAAATATTATCAGGTACTTGCAGAAATTCCGGAAGTCCGTAAAGATTTCGGTGAG
>CAJTZB010000138.1 GCA_910583815.1 uncultured Lachnospiraceae bacterium | reverse complement strand
GCCAAGTACAGCTTCCGGAAGCTCTTTCCTCTTCTTCTGCACAGAAAGCGTTGTAGCCCCCGTCTCTGAATTAGGCTTCATTACCACGGCATTGCCCATGCCGTTGCCTTCCAGAAAAACGAAGCTTGGAATAGAAGCAGAAATCCTAACCGGGTCAATATGCTTCACAGCTACTAAAAAAAGCATCAGCACCATCACAACAAGCGCCAATGCCTTCTGGGTCTGGAGCATCCGAACCCTTCTGCGGTCTTTCCTCATATACTTCTTCCAATTGTCCGGATTTTCTATTATCTTTCCCATTCTTTGGCGGAAGTCCTCAGACGGAAATAACTCCTTTTCAGGCTGCTCTTCTAATTGCCGTTCTTCATAATCCTTTAAAAGACGCAACAGCAAGTCATCTTTTTCTGTGTTGGGTTTCTTTTCTTCCACGCCCTTCCCCCTTTGCTGCTTCTATGCCTGTTCCGTCTCTGCATTTCAAAGTGTTATATTTAAATGGGATTTCTCCCTCTGATTTTCAGAGGCCTCAGCATCCCCATGTGAGGCCTTCTGGGCTAAAGTGATTTTATCCGGCATTAAAGCCGGACATCAAAAATCAAAAGAGACCATTTAGTATTATGAACCATACCACCCTATATACGATTGAATGGCAAAAAATATTACAGCTTTCAAAAATTTTTTCAAAAAAATATTTTTTATAATTTTTTCATTTTCCATCTTCCATTTTTTACAATTTTGTGGCATATTAATATTTGATATTTACTATAATATACATTTTCAAAAGGAGGGGCCTCTTATGCCGGCAACTGCAACTTCCTCGTGGCAGACTACCACGGGACAATACGTTATTACTTACACAATTACAGAAAACATGAATCTTGACAGCAGCGAACAAGCTCTATTGGAATATGGTATCGAATGTTCCTTGTCACACATACAAGAAGGACCCATTTCATCCGATTCCATTCGCTGTATTTCACCGGATTACGAAACCGTATTCCAGATTGCTCAGATTTTAAGAAACCATCAGGTATTCCCTGTGCATCTTCACGAAATTGTGAGCGATCTGATAAATTGTGATTCTTTAAAACCAGAAAACCTACAGTGCGCATAATTTCAATAAACTAATGCTTTGCTCCGAAACGCCCGCATCCCCTCTGAATGGCAGGACAATCTTCCGTCCAATTCTTCTAAGCCACTGATGCCGGTCTTCGGGGCATTTTTCTTAATATATTGAAGCATTTTATCTGCCGGCAATATTGCTTCCCAAAAAAAGAATCTATATTTTCCAACAAAGTTGTAAACGTACAAGATTTCTCACTTTACATTTTTTATCTTTATGTTACAATGGACATAATTTTTAATTTTTTAGCATAATGCGAGCAAATATTTTATTTTTGCTCGACATTTTATTGCTTAAATTTCTTTATAGAAGAATGGAGATTATGATGAAACAGATGAAAAGATCAACCTATGCCAAGCTATATACCTCCTTTATCGCATTGGGCATACTCTGTTTTCATACAGGCATATTTGCTTTTTTATGGTACAAGCAATATAACCCAATGCTTCTGATTCCTTATTACCGGCGCGGAAGTTACCTTATTATCTTCCTGTTTTTCTGCAGCCTCTACCTATTTAACCATATATTTGGCGGGCTGCGCGTTGGGTATTATAAACAGCTTGACTGCATTGTAGCACAGACATTGAGCCTGCTCCCCGTCTATGTCGTGTTTTATCTTTTAATTTCACTGCTTGCTTACCGCTTTGTCAACCCTGCTTATATGCTGGTCTCCGTCATTATCGGCCTTGTATTCAATACTGTTTGGACAATATTGTCAAGCACGGTATACTACCGTTTTAACCCACCCAGACAGATGCTGCTTATCTATGGCGACAGTCCAATTGCAGAGGTCTATGATAAAATCACTTCTCGCAAAGAAAAATATGAAATCGTAAAACGTATTTATTACAAAGCCGGGGAAGAAAAACTAAAAAAAGAAATTTCCAAGTATCAGGCAGTCATTTTACATGATTTGTCCGCAGAACTCAGAAACCATTTGATTAAATATTGTTATGAATACTCTATTCGTGTCTATGTCACACCAAAAATTTATGATATTTTAGTACGTGGGGCATCAGATATGGATTTATTTGACACTCCATTCCTGCTGATGCGGAATCGTGGCCTTTCTCCGCTGCAGGCAGGCATAAAACGCACAATGGATGTTCTGATTTCCCTTTTTTGTATTTTACTCGCCTCTCCTATTATGCTGTTAGTCGCATTTCTTATTAAATGTTTCGACCACGGCCCGGTATTTTACACACAGACCCGCCTGACTATCGGCGGAAAAGAATTTCAGATTATCAAATTCCGCAGTATGCGTGTTGATGCAGAAAAAGATACAATTCGCCTGATGAGCCAACATGATAACCGTATTACGCCTCTTGGAAAGGTTCTTCGCAGCACGCATCTGGATGAGCTCCCACAGCTGTTCAATATCTTAAGCGGCAACATGTCACTTGTCGGGCCTCGTCCGGAACGCCCGGAAATTGCACGGATTTATGGCAGAGAAATTCCTGAATTCTCTTATCGGCTAAAAGTAAAAGCAGGCCTTACTGGCTATGCACAAGTGTATGGAAAATACAACTCCACTCCATACGATAAATTAAAGCTTGATTTAATTTATATTCAAAACTGTTCCATTCTGCTTGACATCAAACTTTTATTGCTGACCGGAAAGACCTTATTCATTCCGGACCATGCAGAAGGAGTCAGCAGTGAGTTCCGTACGGCGCTCCGCAGTGAAGCAGCCGCTGCAAAAGAAACAGAAGAAAAGAAATAAGGAGGGATTCAATATGAAAGAGTATTTAGAAAAAATTGAAGAGGTCATCCAAAACGGAATGTACAAAGACACATGGGATTCTCTGCAGCAATATCATGTCCCTACGTGGTATGAGCGCATAAAGTTTGGAATCTTTATCCATTTTGGCGTATACTCCGTACCAGCATTCGGAAGCGAATGGTATCCACGCAATATGTATATACAAGGCAGTCAGGAATATGAACACCATATAAAAACCTATGGCAAACATAAGGATTTTGGCTACCGTGATCTTATCCCACTCTTCAAAGCAGAAAAATTTAATGCAAAAGAATGGGTAGACCTGTTCCAAGCGGCAGGAGCACAGTATGTTATGCCAGTTGCAGAACATCACGATGGTTTTCAGATGTATGAAAGCAGCCTGTCGGAATGGAATGCAAAAAATATGGGTCCGAAACGAGATATTTTGGGTGAACTGTCAGAGGAATGCAAAAAATATGGGCTGAAAAACTGTGCCTCCAGCCACCGGATAGAACATTGGTTTTTCATGGGGCATGGGAAAGAGTTTGACTCAGATATTGCTGAACCGTTAAAACGAGGTGATTTCTACTGGCCGTCCATGCCTGAACCAAACCATCAGGATTTGTTTTCTGAGCCTGCGCCATCCACAGAATTTTTAGAAGACTGGCTGTGCCGCTGCTGTGAAATTGTTGATAAATACCAGCCAAAAATTGTATACTTTGACTGGTGGATCCAGCACAGCGCAGTGAAGCCATACCTGAAAAAATTTGCAGCTTACTACTACAACCGTGCCAAAGAATGGGGCGAGGAAGTCGTTATCAACTATAAGCATGACGCTTTTGAGTTTGGTACTGCAGTCGTTGACATAGAACGTGGGCAGTTTGCAGACGCAAAGCCATATGTCTGGCAGACAGATACCTCTGTTGCAAAAAATTCATGGGGGTATACAGAAGGAAATGACTACAAAACATCTTCTCAGATTCTATGTGATTTAGTTGACATTGTAAGCAAAAACGGCAGACTTTTGTTAAACATCGGTCCAAAAGCAGACGGAACTATTCCGGAAAAAGACAAAGAAATCCTGCTTGAAATCGGAAAATGGCTCAAAACCAACGGCGAAGCCATTTATGGGGCAAAACTCTGGCGGAAGTCCGCCGAAGGACCTACCCAAATTCAGGAGGGGCAGTTTGCGGATTCCGAAGCCAAGGCATTTATTTCTGAGGATATACGTTTTACAGTAAACGGAGGATACCTTTATGCTATCTGCTTAAATCTAAAACATAAAGACCGCATCTGTATCCGCTCTCTGGCAGAAGCAGACGCGTCAAAAGCGCCAAATTTCCACGGCATCATCAAGTCTGTTGAAGTTTTGGGATATGATAAGAATCCGGTTTGGGAACGTACAAGCGCCGGCCTAAACATCCAAACCGTACTGATAGAAGACGATACTCCGGTAACGTTTAAAATAGCAGTAGAGTAAAAGATACCTTCTTTCCGGCATAACAATCGGCAGGCACAGAATTTCTGTGCCTGCAATCAAGGAGCATCAGGAATTCTTCCTGATGCTTTTTTCATTAATATAGTTCATCAGTCCGTCTGCCTTCATAATATTCTGCATAAACTCCGGAAACGCCTGCCCCTGAAAACTCTGCCCTGTTGTTACATCAGTAATCGTGCCGCTGTCAAAATCAATTTCTACTGTATCGCCTGCTGTGATTGCTCTCGCCGCTTCTGGACATTCAATAATTGGCAGCCCGATATTAATAGCATTGCGGTAAAAAATGCGCGCAAAAGTCTCTGCTATCACGCAGCTGATACCGGCAGTTTTGATTGCAAGCGGTGCATGCTCTCTGGAAGAACCACAGCCAAAATTCTTATTTGCAACCATAATATCGCCGGATTTTACCCTGCTTACAAAGTCTTTGTCAATATCAACCATGCAATGGGATGCCAGCTCTTTTGCATCCGAGCTGTTTAAATACCTTGCCGGGATGATAACATCAGTATCTACATTATCACCATATTTGTGTACTGTACCTTTTGCTTTCATATTGCCCTATACCTTCCTCTAATCAAATTATGATTTAATTTTTATGCCTGTTCGGAACTTTTCTCTAATTCTCCTGGTTCAGAAATCTTTCCGGTCACGGCGCTTGCTGCTGCTACTGCCGGGCTTGCAAGATATACTTCCGAATCCACATGGCCCATGCGCCCAACAAAATTACGGTTTGTTGTTGATACCGCGCGCTCTCCTGCCGCCAGAATTCCCATATAGCCTCCAAGACAAGGCCCGCATGTAGGTGTGCTTACAATTGCTCCTGCTTCAATAAAAGTCTTCAAAAGCCCCTCTTCCATTGCCTGCAGGTAGATGCTCTGCGTCGCAGGAATGACAATTACACGCACTCCTCTTGCTACTTTCCTTCCACGCAGCACTTCTGCCGCTGCCCGCAAGTCGCTGATGCGCCCATTTGTACAAGAACCAATAACTACCTGGTCAATCTTTACCTCTCCTGCTTCTTTGACTGTCCTTGTATTTTCCGGAAGATGAGGAAATGCTACTGTCGGTTCTAATTCGCTAAGATCAATCGTATAGGTTTCGTCGTATACTGCATCCTCATCTGCTTCATACACCGTATAAGTTTTTTTGCTATGTTCTTTCATATAGGCAACCGTCTGCTCATCCACAGGGAAAATGCCATTCTTTGCCCCTGCTTCGATTGCCATATTGGCAATCGTAAACCGGTCGTCCATTGACAGGTTTGCAATGCCGTCTCCAACAAATTCCATTGACTTATAGAGCGCTCCGTCCACGCCGATTTTTCCGATAATATGCAGAATAACATCTTTTCCGGACACCCATTTCTGCGGTTTCCCGGTCAATACAAACCGAATTGCAGAAGGAACTTTAAACCACGCCTTACCGGTTATCATGCCGGCTCCCATATCCGTACTGCCGACTCCGGTCGAAAATGCACCAAGAGCTCCGTATGTGCATGTATGAGAATCTGCACCAATGCATGTTTCCCCTGCCACAATCAGTCCTTTTTCCGGCAAAAGCGCATGCTCAATACCCATTTCACCGACTTCAAAATAATTTGTAATGTCATGCGCCCTCGCAAACTCTCTGACGCATTTGCAATGTTCTGCGGATTTGATGTCCTTGTTCGGAGCAAAATGGTCCGGCACCAACGCAATCTTATCTTTATCAAACACTGTCTTTTTGTTCAGTTTTTCAATTTCATGGATTGCTACCGGCCCCGTAATATCATTTGCCAGCACCATATCTAAGTCTGCCTCAATCAGCTGCCCTGCCTGCACGCTACCAAGGCCTGCATGTGCTGCAAGGATTTTCTGTGTCATTGTCATTCCCATTATCTTGTCTCCTTTAAAAAAATACCTCAGTTTTCCGAATCACCCAAAATCGCTGCACAGATGGCATCTCCCATCTCCTTTGTGCCGGCTTTTCTGCAGCCTTCCGACATAATATCACCAGTACGCAGCCCTGCATCCAAAGTCTTATGAACCGCCGCTTCTATTTCAGCAGCCTCTCTATCCAAATCAAACGAATAGCGGAGCATCATCGCCGCAGAAAGGATTGTCGCAATCGGATTTGCAAGATTCTTCCCTGCAATATCCGGCGCGGAACCGTGGCTCGGCTCATATAACCCAAGTTTTCCTTCCCCAAGGCTTGCCGATGCCAGCATTCCGATGGACCCCGTTACCATGCTTGCCTCGTCTGATAAAATATCTCCAAACATATTTTCCGTCAGGACAACATC
>CAJTZB010000137.1 GCA_910583815.1 uncultured Lachnospiraceae bacterium | reverse complement strand
TACTCTTCTGTTCAAAGTAAGCAAGCGTGATATGCCTTGTCTCTTTATCTAATTGCACCGGAGTAATCGGTGTCGGCACTTTCTGAATCAGCGCCAGTTTATGTTCCCTGTATTTCTCATTGGTCAGGTTGAGCAGCTCCTCCAATGCCGAGCCTCTTAACCCTCTCGAATTCCATGATGGCATGTTCCCACTTCTCTTTCCCAAATAATCGGTCTGCTGTCCGCACAAACAGCCTTGGCGGCGGTGTTGTAATTGTCTGCTCTGACAGCCCTAAAAGAGCTCCTTCTGCTTTCGGAAAACGCAGCAGAAACGCATGCAGCAACTGATATTTCACCTGAAATTTCTCTCTTGCAAGGCGGTTTTCTTCTGGATTTCCATATTTGGTATCTCCAAGCAGCGGAAGCCCGACACTCGCCAGATGTGCCCGAATCTGATGTGTTTTTCCGGTAATCAGCTGCACTGCCAACAAAGAACAGCCATTGGCTGCACAAAGCGGACTATATTCCGTCTCCACTACGGCATACTGCTCTGTTTGCCGGCCAGATGCCCCCATAGAAGACACTTTCTCAGACAATAGGAGATTTTCTAAAATCTGAACTTTGTTTTCTGCTGCATCCTTTTTTATATAGCCACGCAAATGCCTTGTTTCTTTTGTTTCCCCACATACAATACACAAATAATACTTCTGCAGTTTTTTCTGCTTTAAAAGCTCTGCCATCTGCTGCAGTCCGGCAAGTGATTTTCCGGCAATCAAAAGGCCGCTTGTATTTCGGTCCAGGCGGTTGCAGACTCCTGGCGTAAAACTGTCGTTTCCGATGCCGTATTTTCCTGCAAGGTAGGCTACAATTCTCTCATTCATGGAACTGTCCCTTTTTTCCGCCTTTTGTGAAAGCTCTCCTACCGGTTTATCTACAATCAGAATATGTTCGTCCTCATACACAATTCCAGAAAGCATGCTGTCTTCTGCACAAGGCGCTTGCGTATCTTTTTTACCTTCCGCAGACCCCATTCCCTCTTTTGTGCGAAAACCTGAGATTGTCTCTTCGGATAAAAACAGCTTAATCTCATCTCCCAACACCACTTTTTCAGAACCTTCTGCCTTTTTCCCATTGAGCAGGATGTTCTTTTTCCGAAGCATTTTATAAAGAAAACTTTTTGGAGCCTTGTCCAAATACTTGGCAAGCAGCTTATCAAAGCGCTGTCCTGCCTCGTTTGGCGAAACCAATATCACTCTCATAATTCCATACCTATTCTATATTGTAAACGTCCGAAGCATCTCAAGTACTTCTTGTTTTTCCTTACTCTCTTTTTGCTCTGTTTCTGCAGATTCCTGCTTTCGCAGTGCCATACGTTTTTTTAACGCACTCTCCTCGTCTGTAAGAAATACCACATAAGAAAGCTTCCTGATGCCAAGTTCCTTTTCCAAGTACTCTTTTGCTGCTTTGAGATTATCTTTCTTGCGCAACGAAATTCCAATCAGCTGATGGTCTGTGACATAAATTTGGTTTAAATGCATGACCTTTTCAGAGGAAGTGAACACGACATCATAAAAAAGCGTGTCACCATCCTTTGCATAGGAATCCAGACGCTCCTTTGCTTCTTTGTTTGTTTCCTTATACGGAAAAAGCACAATAACTGCGACGAGGGACTTTGCAGCAGGCAGCACCATCAGCACTGCAGCAATCGTAAAAACATTGGACACCTCCATCTTATTTAAAAACAGCCCTATAAGAAACACCGCCACGCCAATGCCAACCATCAAAAGCGTATGGAACAATGCACGCTTTTTTCTCCAGTTCAAATATCCGTACTCTCCACGTTCCTGTTTCATCCCAACCTCCATTCCGGAAAGCTTATATCAAAGCAGCTCGGTATAATCCACAATATAGTAATCTGCCAACCGCTGTTTTTCTTCTCGATCCTTTGCCGAAAATTCATCCTCAATGGCACAGACTTCCATCCCTGCAGCCTTTCCTGCCAGAATCCCTTCTGAAATATCCTCAAATACAAGGCAGTCTTCCGGTTTCACACCAAGGCGTTCTGCCACAAGCAGATAAATATCCGGTGCCGGCTTCCCTTTTGCCACTTCACATGCCGTATGCACTTCATCAAAATACTCTTCCACAGAAAGGCTTTTTAACACTGCTCCTACAAGCTCCAATGAATTGCTTGTTGCAATTCCGGTTCGGATGCCATTCTTTTTGAGCTGCTTTAAAAATTCCAGCATTCCTGTTTTTAATGGTACTTCGTGCGTATATTTATGCATTGCCATCGTATTCCATGCATTTTTGATCTCCTCTACACTGTCAGGAAGATCAAATGTTTCTTTAAAATAGGCTGCCGTCTCTGAAAAGCTCTTTCCTGAAATACTTTTATGCAAATCCTGCGGCAAATCAATTCCAAAGCCTCCAAGGTATTCCATATCTATGCTTTTCCACATCCACATGGAATCCACAACGGTTCCGTCTAAATCAAAAATAACTGCTTTTTTCTCTTTCCACATAGTTTTTCCTCAACACTTTCTTTTTTGTTTCCGCTACATCAGTCTCCAGCCGGGAAGGTATTTATTTTTCAGCACGCCGTTTTGTGCCTTTGCCCAGCCAAGCGGATAATCACCGGCACAGACAAGTACAAAACCGTCCGGCAGTTCTGTCCTGGCAGCAGGTGTTTCACATTTTAAGTAGCGGATCACATCTTCATCTGTAGCTTCCAGCCGGCAAACTGCATCATATTCCTCTGCTTTCAGTGCACAGGCAAGCGCCTGACTTGGCTCAAAACGGTTTTTCTTCATTTCTCCAAGCAAAAGCCCTGAACGCATTACCCGGAGTCCCTGCAGATCCGGAATGCCTTCCGGCGAAAGATATACGCGCTCTTCTCGTACCACCAAACGTTCTTTTGGAAGCGGCAATGAAAGCCGTCCTAAAAACTCCTCTGCCTCTTTTGTCAGCCGCAATTGCGGCAAAGACTGTGTTCTGATGCCGTCAAAATCTTCTGTGCTCCCTGTTCCATCTTTTTGCAGCAACGAGACAAAATGCCCTTCCCCCTGCAGTTTATGAGGCCAAAGGCGGATGGCATTCTTTATTTCTTCCTTGCCATCCGGAATCCAGTCCGGCCTGGCAGCAGAAAAACCTTCATAAGAAATTCCTGATGACACCACATGCATCTCTTTGTAATGTTCCAAAACATACTGTAAACTTCCTTCGTCCTCTTCCGGAGAAAAAGTACAGGTAGAGTAAAGCAAAAGACCACCTGGTTTTAGCATCGGAATCACTGCATCTAAAATCTCAAGCTGAAGCTTGTGGTAATACTCCACACCATATTGCTCCCAGTTTTTCATAATCGCAGGGCTTTTCCGGAACATACCTTCGCCGGAGCAGGGCGCATCCACCAGGATTTTATCAAAATATTGGAAGAAACGCTCGGTCAGCTTTCCAGGTGCCTCACTGAGCACAACCGCATTCTTTACTCCAAACAGCTCCAGATTCTTTAGCAGGGCTTTTGCTCTGGAACTGCTGATGTCATTTGCCACAAGAACGCCCTCGCCCTGAAGCTTCGCTGCAAGCTCCGTGCTTTTTCCTCCAGGCGCCGCACAGACATCAAGCACCCTGTCTCCCGGACTTACCGGCAGCATTGCTGCCGGAGTCATGGCGCTTGGTTCCTGAATATAATATAAACCGGCAAAGTAATACGGATGCTTTGCCGGCTGGTCCGCTAACTGATAATAATATCCATTGGGAATCCAAGGAATCCCCTGAATAGCAAAGGGAGCTATTTCCTCCCATTTTTCTTTGGAAAGCTTTAGGGAATTGAAACGGACACCCCCATGACGCTCTTCTTCAAATCCCTGAAGAAATGCCTGAAACTCTTCTCCCAGCAGTTTCCTCATTCTGTTTTCAAATTTTTCCGGCAACTCTATTTTCATCTTTCGCAGCAATGCTCCTTTCAAAACGTAAAGGCTTTGTGCCAACACAAATCCTGACTAAATATCTGGATTTTTAGCCTGTTATCCCAAACTCTGTGCGCGGTAGCCTTCCGAAATGACATCCAGCTCCCTATTAAACTTAGAAAGTTCGTCTAAATCGCCTTGGTTATAGATGCGAAAAAACTCATCTTGTATTTTCATGACTTCTCGTTTATTTGCAACACCATACAGGTTTTGAATATTTATCAGTATGTCTGCCACCATATTGGCCTTTATATTAAAGGCATTCTGTGCATCTAATATTTCATCCCGTACAGACGCCATTTCTTCATCCAAAACTACGATAGCATCTGCTGCTTTATGCAGACGTTCGCTAAGGCGCTCCGGCATATTTCTTTTGTACTTATATTGTAGGGAATGTTCAATCGTTGCCCAAAAATTCATCGCAAGTGTACGAATCTGTATTTCTACCAGCAGCTCTTTTGGCCCCTTAAGCGATTCCACGGTATAGTAGACTACCATATGGTAACTGCGGTAGCCACTCTCCTTAATGCTTTTAATATAGTCTTTCTCGCTCTTTACCTTCATATCCTGCCGGTTTCTGATAAGATTTACCACATGGTAAATATCCTCTATAAACTGGCAGACGATACGAATACCCGCAATATCTTCTATTTTATCCTCTATTTCTTTCATGCTAATGCCTTTTTTCTGGCATTTTTCCAAAATGCTGGAGATTGTTTTTACCCTTCCCATTACCTGCTCAATTGGAGCATAAGTCCCCACTCTGCGGTTTGCCTCGATTAAATGATTGAATTTTACAACAAGCTCATCTACCGCAAGAGTATATGGCTCTAAAATCTCTCTCCAAAGCTGTATTTCCATATTGTAACCTCCATGCCGCCGCAGGCGGCTTTCCATCCCAAATTGAAAAATCAAAGGTTTTTCAATTTGGCCCCATTCCTATTTATTCTACCACATTTTTGCCAAAAGATAAATAGCCCTCCCATTTCCTATAGGGCAAAAAGAAGCGGCAATATTTTGCCGCTTCTTCGACTATTCCTCGTTGTTGTAAATAAATTCATGTAAAATCTCGATGCTGTCCGGGAAATAAGTCAGCACATACATTCCCTTGATTACTACTTCATCAAAATGTTTGGATGGTGGCATCTGCATTGTATCAAGTTCAAACATTCTGTTTTCAATCACGAGCTGCAGGCATTCTGCTGCGATTTCCTTTAAGTCAGAAGATGCCGTTACATAATTAAAGCATTTGTTCATGACTGAAAGCAGTTCTGCCAGATTCTTTTCTTTATACTTGTTGAAAATCGCCTGAAGCACCATACGATGGCGGTATGTTCTTCCATAATCAAATACCTTTCCATTGGCAGATGGTACTTTGCGGACACGGCAGAACCCAAGGACCTGACTTCCGGTCAGCGTCTGCAGCCCAGGCTTTGTATTTCGCTCTTCTGGCTTGGAAATATACTTTGTCGTGTTTAAATACTCTGACTCTTCTGCTGTCAGAGAAATCTGAAGTCCACCAAGCTGGTCTATAATGTCTTCAAAGCCCTCAAACTCAACAAGCACATATCCATGAATGTCTATTTTAAAGTTGCGCTCAATTGTCTTGATCAACAGATTCGGCCCACCATAAGTATATGCAGAATTCAGTCTGTCGTCAATGCTCTCTGTATCACTGATTGGAATGCTGACATACAAATCACGCATAAACGAAACCAGTTTCAATGGCCCTCCGTCTTTGTCAATAGAAGCAACCAAAATTGCATCGGTCCTTCCGCGCTTTGCATTATATGTGTTTTCCTCTCCAAGCAGCAGGATATTGATAACCGTATCATCTTCCACTACTTCACCGGTCGGAATCGGAAGCGTCGGAACAGGTGTTGCCTCAGGGTCTGGGGTTATTGTGACGTTTCCATGATTGTCATCATCCTCATCCGGAAACGGCGTTATCGTCAAATCTATAAAGTTCTGCTCGGGGTCATCCGGATCCACAGTATTTATCTTGCTGAATAATATTTCCGTTACAAGCCGATATAATAAGCCTCTTCCGGAAACCGTGCCAAACAATATGGTGCAGCCTAAAATCAGTGTTGCTAACACTATGACAAGCACTTTTGTCCATGTCGGAATCCCTGCCAGAAAAGCCCTGATTTTCCCCGGTTTTTTCTCCTCTTCATAAAGATCTGCGCCAAATTCATGCTCCATCTGCTCTGCAAGCGCTGCATTGATGCCAAGCAGCACATCATCCGCAGGCTCTTTCTCTTGAAAGGACTCCTCATCTTCCTCTACCCGAAACAAAGAATCCGCAAGGTCTAATTCCGGAAGCTCTTCTTCTGACAATGCATCCTCTGCTGTCAGAGCCTCTTCTTTCTTTGGCAGTTCTTCACTTTCCCCTACGAAGCTCCCTTCTCTTTCTAAATTTTCGGAGGTCTCTGCAGGCTGGGCTGTCCCCTCGGACGAAGTCTCAGTTTTTTCTGCGTCATTAGGCCCTTCTTCGGAAATGGCAATCCAGGATTCCTGCATATCAGGCTCCCATTTTTCTTCTTCTGATTCTTCTCCAGAATGAATTGCTAATTCCAGATTTTTATAAAACTCCTCGCTCTCCGTAGGGTCAAATTCTATGCTGCCTTTTTCCTTATCCTCCATTCCAAATCCTCCTATTAGAGTTCCGTAGCAATCTTTCCGGCGCACTCTCCTTGAGCTTGATTTGCAGTCTCTT
>CAJTZB010000136.1 GCA_910583815.1 uncultured Lachnospiraceae bacterium | reverse complement strand
AATGCACCATGCGGCGTTACCGTGCTAATCAGAGGAATGCCCTTGATTCGATCGCACATATAGATGCGGCGGCGGTCAAACTCCTGCCGCATCATTTCTACGGTCTCCTGCGGTCCATTTAGTGCTTCAATCGCCGCTTTTTGGGCAATCGAATTTGGATTGGAAGTCTGATGGCTCTGGATGCTTCCCATCAGCTTTGCGATTTCCTTTGAGGAACCGGTATAGCCGATTCGCCAGCCAGTCATGGAATAGCTCTTTGCCACGCCATTGCATGTAATGGTTCGTCTGTAGATTTCTTCGCCAAGAGAAGCAATGCTGACCGGTTTGTCTCCTTCATAGATCAGGTTTTCATAAATTTCATCTGAAATCACATAAATATCCTTTTCTATAATAACCTCTGCAAGCGCAAGCAGTTCTTGCTTTGTATATACCATGCCAGTTGGGTTGTTCGGGGAATTCAAAATGACTGCTTTTGTATTTTCCGTGCAGGCAGCACGCAGCTGCTCCGGAAGAATTTTATAATTCTGCTCCTTTTTGCATTGGACAAAGACAGGAATTCCATCCGAAAGCTTTACAATTTCAGGATAGCTGAGCCAGAACGGAGCCGGAATAATGACTTCATCGCCCGGATTTAAAATGGCTTCAAATATATTGGTCAAGGAATGCTTTCCGCCATTACTGATAACGATCTGGTCCGGTTCATAGTGGATATGGTTAAAACGTTCAAATTTATCGGCAATTGCCTGCTTTAATTCATTCATACCAGAAGCCGGGGTATATTTTGTAAATCCTTCTTTAATAGCAGAAATTGCCGCTTCGCAGATATTGTCCGGTGTGTTAAAATCCGGTTCCCCTGCCCCAAAGCCTACAACATCAATTCCTTTGCTCCTCAGTTCCTTTGCTTTTGCCGTAATTGCAAGTGTTGACGACGGTTTTACCGCTTGTGCCTTTTTGGATAACGTAAGTGGCATAATCGTTCTCTCCTGTCTTTGTTATGATTGTATACATGTCTACACACATTTTATAATACATTCTAATATAAGTCAGGAAATAATGCAAGCAAAATTTTTGGAGAAAAAGAAAGAAAAAAAGGATGCAGCTTGTACACAATTACCAATATGTACAAGTCTTGCATCCTTTTTGTTTCCTATCTCATTATTTTGCGTAATCAATCGCTCTTGATTCGCGGATAACATTGATTTTAATTTGTCCCGGATATTCTAATTCCGCTTCAATTTTCTTTGACAAGTCACGAGCAAGCAATACCATGTCGTCATCGGATACCTGTTCCGGAACTACCATGACACGGACTTCCCTGCCGGCCTGAATTGCAAATGACTTATCCACTCCTTTAAAGCTGTTGGTAATATCTTCTAATTGTTTGAGACGATTTGTGTAAGCCTCAAGGGTTTCCCTTCTGGCTCCTGGACGTGCTGCAGAAATCGTGTCCGCAGCTTGTACAATACAAGCAATCAAAGACTGATACTCCACATCGCCGTGGTGGGCTTCTACCGCATTGATAACGATAGCCGACTCTTTGTATTTACGGCAAAGGTCTGCACCGATTTGTACATGCGTTCCATCCATTTCGTGGTCTACAGATTTTCCGATGTCATGCAAAAGTCCTGCACGTTTTGCAATTCTGACATCAACTCCAATCTCAGCAGCTAATAGACCGGAAATAATGGAAACCTCAACCGAATGCTTTAACGCATTCTGACCATAGCTGGTGCGGAATTTCATTCTTCCAAGAAGTTTGATGAGTTCCGGATGGATTCCGTGAACGCCTGCCTCAAGGGCTGCCGACTCACCTTCCTCACGGATCATCGTTTCTACTTCTTTTTGGGCTTTTTCAACCATTTCTTCAATTTTTGCCGGATGAATACGTCCGTCTACGATGAGTTTTTCCAAAGCAATACGTGCAACTTCACGGCGAATTGGGTCAAAACCGGAAAGGATAACGGCTTCCGGAGTATCGTCAATAATCAGCTCTATGCCGGTCATTGTCTCCAGAGTCCTGATGTTTCTGCCTTCTCTTCCGATGATTCTGCCCTTCATTTCGTCGTTTGGAAGCTGTACTACGGAAATCGTAGATTCTGCAACATGGTCAGCAGCACATCTTTGAATTGCAGTAACGACATAATCTCTTGCCTTTTTCTCTGCTTCTTCTTTGGCACTGTTCTCCATTTCCTTGATGAGCATTGCCTTCTCATGCTTGACTTCTTCTTCGACAGATTTTATAAGATATTCCTTTGCTTGTTCGGAGGTTAAACCCGAGATTTTCTCAAGCTCCTGCAGCTGGCGCTGATGGAAATCCTCTACTTCTGCACGAAGTCGGTCCATTTCAGCTTCCTTTGCATTCATCTTGGTTTCCCGTTTTTCCAATGCTTCCGCTTTTTTATCAATCGCTTCTTCCTTTGACAATACGCGTTTCTCGTATCGCTGCAATTCTGCCCTGCGCTCTTTGGACTCTCTCTCAAGCTCATTTTTTGTCTTTAATGACTCTTCTTTCGCTTCGAGTAAAGCCTCACGTTTTTTAGTTTCTGCCATCTTTAAAGCATCATCTATAATTTCTCGAGCTTTTTCCTCTGCCGAGCCTACTTTTGCCTCGTAAACCTTTTTACGATAGTTAGTAGCAGCCAGCCAGCTGATCAGAGCAACTGCAATCAAGGAAGGAACAAGTATGATAATCCAAGTCAGATTATTCACAGGAACACCTCCTTATTCAGTTGTTATCACAACAAATAAATTCTATACTTTTTTTAGAAGTATGTCAAGTGCAGTCCACAGATTACTTAAGATTTCTTTTCCGAAAGTGTTCCTATATAATAAAAGCCCCTGCATTCTGCTAAATGAACCGGTACAAATTTACCGATTAAAGAATCTTCTCCTTTAAAGTGCACAAGCAGGTTATTGCCTAACCGCCCGGTCAGCATTCCGTCTCCCTGTGCGTTTTTCTCCTCTACAAGCACTTCCATTACCCTGCCTTGATAACGAAGCGCACGTTCTTCCGAAGTCTTTTTAATTTCTGCAAGCAAACGGCCAAAACGTTCACTGGCAACATCTTTTGGCACCGGATGTTCCATTTTTGCCGCCACTGTACCGGTTCGTTTAGAGTACAGAAATGTGTATGCCGAATCAAAGCCCACCTTTCTTACCACATCTAACGTATCTTCAAAATCCTCTTCTGTTTCCCCCGGAAAACCTACAATAATGTCGGTTGTTATTGACACATCCGGCATAGAAGCCCGGATGTTATCCACAAGTTTCAGGTAATCTTCTTTTGTATATTTGCGGTTCATTGCTTTTAAAATACGGCTGCTTCCCGACTGCATAGGTAAATGGACGTGTGGGCAGATTTTTTTTGAGTGCTTCATTGTCTCAATCAGTTCTTCTGATAAGTCTTTTGGGTGTGGTGTCATAAAACGGATCCGTTCGATTCCCTCTATTTGTTCTACCATCTTAAGAAGTCCTGAAAAAGACAGAGGATGCTCCAGTGTCTTTCCATAGGAATTGACATTCTGGCCCAAAAGCATCACTTCCACAATGCCTTCTGCGGCAAGTTTTTTTATTTCCGCCAAAATATCTTCCGGCTTTCTGCTGCGTTCCCTTCCACGTACATAAGGCACAATGCAGTAACTGCAGAAGTTATTGCAGCCGTACATAATGTTGACGCCTGCCTTGAACGTATATTTATGCTCGCTCGGCAAATCTTCAACGATTTGCGTTGTGTCCTCCCAGATTTCTGTTACC
The DNA here is from genome assembly GCA_910583815.1 of uncultured Lachnospiraceae bacterium. GTDB lineage: Bacteria > Bacillota > Clostridia > Lachnospirales > Lachnospiraceae > SIG299. Next base: position 2,950 of record CAJTZB010000136.1, on the reverse strand, counting down.
ATATGGCGTTTGGTAAAGCTTTCGTACATTAGTTCCGCAAGTTTGAAAATATTGTGTGTGCCAAAAATAATATCTACAAAGCGATAGCTTTTTTTGATTTTTTCTACTACCTGTGACTCCTGCATCATACAGCCGCAAAGCGCAATTTTCATATCAGGATTCTTTTTTTTGCGCATGCCAAGATAGCCAATGCGCCCATATACCTTTGTGTTGGCGTTTTCCCTGACAGTGCAGGTATTATAGATTACAAAATCTGCCGCCTCGCTGTCCGCTTTCTGATAACCGATTGTTTCTAAAATACCTTCCAGCTTTTCGGAATCTTTCGCGTTCATCTGGCATCCGAATGTCACTGTAGCACAGGTAAGCGGCCGCCCAAGCCTTGCCTGCTCTTTCCTGACATGTTCTCTGCACTTTGCCATGAAATAATATTGCCTCGCCGGTTCTTCCATTGGCGGCTGCATGTCCAAATTTATGTTATCTAAATCGAATTGATGATACATTATTCCCATTCCCCACTCTCTGTCCCACTAAGCTGGTAACGTCCTTCGTTTTCTTCCCATTCTCCTAACAGGCTTCCCTTTAGATGTGCCGAACAGTTTTTTTGTACGGTAGCTCCCATTTCCTGATAGAAGATATTTACGTGCAGCACGCCGTTTTCCCGATACAAAAATTCAAATTCCGTCTCATCACCATATCGTTCCCTAAGTTCTTTTAAAAGAGATGCCGTTTCCGGAAATGCAAGAAAATCTTCTTCTGTAATCTGTTTTGCTGTGTACTCATAGAAACAATGAGCTTCTTTATCGTACCTGAAATAATAGTTTTTCCAGGTATGTCCTGTTGCAAAGCCATTTTGATCCACATACATATCATAATCACTGATATTGACCATAGCGCTGTCATCCTGCACAAAAAAATAACCCAATCCGCTCATAACACACTGTGGCGCATCTTCATACACGGCATATACCTTGGAAACTGTCTCTGAAACGAATGCCTCATCAACTGCCAAAAACAGCCTGCCTTCTAGTGTAAGCAGACGAATGGCAGAGACGTCCCAAATATAAAACGGTAATGTCAGTTCTTTCAGTTTTGCAGCATTGCTGAAATAAACCAGCTTGCCATACAGCCATTCTTCTTCTGTATACTGTTCTAAAAGCTCTGTTTCAAGTACAAAGGCAAACATTTCATAGGTACCGTTCCCATCAAAATCATGATATTCTGAATGAAAAACCGAAAAACCGTGTTCCGTTTCCAGCAGATGACGCAGCTCTTCCTCTGATTTTTGTAATGGTTTCGTAGGCATCGGTTCCGGGGTAACTTCGTCAGAAGGTGTCAGAACTGGTGTTTGAGAAAGCGTCGGGGTTGGCAAGGGAGTGGCATCCGTAGCATCAGGTTCTTTCTGACATGCGGCAAAAAGACAAAAAGATGCCGCACAAAACAAAAGAACGATGATTTCTTGCGCACGTTTACGCGGTTTTTTTATAAGCATAGCTGTCCGTCTCCAAAAATAATATACTTTGTTGTTGTCAGTTCTTCTAAGCCAATCGGGCCTCTTGCATGAAGCTTTTGTGTGCTGACACCAATTTCGGAAGTAAGCCCAAATTCCTTTCCGCTTGTAAGCCCTGTGGAAGCATTGACATACACCGCAGCAGAATCTACCTCATTTAGAAACTTCATTGCATGTGCATAATTTTTTGTAACAATCGTTTCTGCAAGTCTGCTGCCGTATTGATTGATATGTGCAATAGCTTCTTCCAAATGATCCACAATTTTTAAAGAAATGTGGGAGTCCAGATATTCTTTGTAAAAATCGTCCTCCAAAGCTTCCTCCATCTGCGGGCAGAGTTCTCTGGAACGCTCATCGGCGTGGATATGGATTCCCTTTTCTGTGAGACGTTCATAGAGCATTGGAAGAAATTCTTCTGCAATCCTGCTGTGAACTATCAAAGATTCTGCTGCATTACAAGCATCCACACACTGCAATTTTGCATTTTCAATAATATTTAATGCCATTTCATAATTTACCGTACGGTCTACAAAAATATGGCAATTGCCGACGCTGGTCTGAATCACTGGGATTTTACTGTTTTCTGTAACATATTGTATCAATCCCGCTCCGCCGCGTGGAATCAATACATCAATATATTTATCTAACTGAAGAAGTTCTCCAACGCTTTCTCTGTCAGCTGCCAGAGGAATCTGCACGGCTGCCCCACAGATTCCGGATGCTTCCAGCGCCTTGCCAAGTACTTTTACAATCGCAGAATTTGTATGATATGCATCACTGCCACCACGTAAAATCACCGCATTTCCTGCCTTAAAGCAAAGCCCGAACGCGTCTGTTGTCACGCTTGGGCGGGCTTCATAGATAATGCCGATTACACCAAGCGGAACTCTCTTTTTCCCAACCATCATGCCATTCGGACGGTTTGACATAGAAAGTACTTCGCCAACAGGATCTTTTAATGCCGCAATCTCTTTTAAAGCATCTGCCATTGCCTTGAGCCTTTCTTCGTTTAGGAGCAGATGACGAAGTAATGTTTCTGGAAGTTCTGCCTTTTTTGCGGCCTCCATATCTTCTTTATTTGCTGCAAGCAGTTCTGCAGAAGCAGAAATCAGAGCTTCTGCACAGGCAAAAAGTGCTTTGTTCTTCTGTTCTGTCTGCAAAATAGCAAGTTCTCCTGCTGCCTGTTTTGCTCTTTTTCCAAGTTCTATGAACGTTTCCATATTCGCTGCTCCTTTCTGTTTTACAATTATAATGTTTATCAGGCTTGATAAACGGAAGCAATTGCTTCAAACACCTTGATGCCATCTACGGCCGCAGACATAATGCCGCCTGCATAGCCAGCACCTTCTCCGCATGGATAAAAACCTGCCACGGACGATTCCAAAGTCTCCGAACGCAGAATACGGATAGGGGAAGAAGTTCTGGTTTCTACGCCGGATAGGA
>CAJTZB010000135.1:301-6733 GCA_910583815.1 uncultured Lachnospiraceae bacterium | reverse complement strand
GCAAAAGAAGTTTTTGAACACGGTGGTGCAGGGGCATTTATCTGTGATTCGGAGAGCAAGACTGATAATATCTGTGTTATGTATCTTCCGGACGACCATTATGTGCTTGTGCAGGCATTCCCTAAAAATGTGACACAGAATATGACAAGAGACGAAAACATAGTCGGAATTCGGCTGGAAGCAGCCTTGATTGGCTTGTTTGCTCTCTACGTCGTTACGCTGCTTATCCGTGCAGGAAGGGAAAAAAAGCTGTTAGAGCAGGAAAATAAGGAACTTGGCTATATTATTGACGGTGTCCAGACGTTGTTTTCTCGCTTTGCAATGATTGATTTTGAAACAGACACTTATCAGTATGTGGGTAATAAAAAACTGGATGGAAGCGATCTTGCGCCTAAAGGTACATATGAAGAGCTTCGCCAATACATGTGCTCAATTATGACAGAAGAGAACGAGAAACAGGGATTTGCCAGATTTTCAGATAAAAATTCTGTCCTTGCTGCGCTGATGGAACATAACGATTTGCGTTATGAGTGCCATCTGCTGATAGACGGCAAATCAGAGTGGGAGCATGTAAATGTCATCTGTTTGGAGAGGAAAGACGGCAAGGCAAGCAAAGTTTTGTTTACTCGCCAGAATATTACAGAAATAAAGGAAGAAGAGCTGCGCATCCAGACCCAGATTGCCCTTGCAAACCGTAAGGAACGGCAGTACCGGATAGCCATCACTTCCAATGCAATCTGTACATTTGATTTTAATCTGACAAAAGATTTAATAGAAGATGATGTTGTCCAGACAAAAGACGGAGAAAGGAAATCTATCCTGAAAGTGACAGGACTTGAGGCTCCATGCAAGGTTTCTGAATGGTTTGAGAGATGCAAACAGTTTATTTCTGGTGAATCTATGGAGGAATACTGTACTGTTGTAAATGTAGAGCATCTGCAGGAACTGTTTGAACAGGGAGAAACGGAGACGGTGGTCGAGTATTGGTGCAAAGACGCCTTTGGGGAGCTTATCTGTGTTCGTCAGTCGTTTGTTATGACAAAGGACTATGACACAGATGATATTATGGTCATGGCCGTGATTAAGGAAATTACCGGAAGCGTCAAAAGACAGATGGAACAGAAGCAGGCGTTGCAGGATGCTTTGATGCAGGCACAGCATGCCAACAGGGCAAAGACAACCTTCCTTTCCAATATGTCCCATGACATCCGCACGCCGATGAATGCAATTATCGGCTTTGCAACGATTGCAGCCAGCCATATTGATAACAAGGAGCAGGTCAGGGACTGCCTGCAGAAAGTGCTTTCTTCCAGCAACCATCTGCTCAGCTTAATCAATGATATTCTGGACATGAGCCGCATTGAAAGCGGAAAAGTGCAGATCAAAGAACAGGAATGCAATATTGCTGAACTGATGCACAATCTGGTCAATATTATCCAGCCGCAGGTAAAAGCAAAGCAGCTGGAACTGTTTATTGATACTTTTGAAGTTGCAAATGAAGAAGTTATGGCAGATGCCCTGAAATTGAATCAGGTGTTTATCAATCTTTTAAGCAATGCTGTAAAATATACGCCGGCGGGAGGCACGGTTTCTTTCCGTATTATACAGAAAACAACATTCCGCCACGGATACGGTGATTATGTTTTTGTTGTCAGGGATAATGGCATTGGCATGGCAAAGGATTTTGTAGAGCACATTTTTGAGCCGTTTGAGCGAGAAGCAACTACAACCAAGACCGGAATTGAAGGAACCGGACTTGGTATGGCGATTACAAAGAACATTGTCGAAATGATGAACGGTACGATTTCTGTAGAGAGTGAAATTGGCAAAGGAAGCACTTTTACAGTGGAACTTACCTTAAAACTGCAGGATGTCGAAAAAAATATGGTGCAGATTAAGGAACTGGAAGGTTTGCGGGCGCTGGTAGTGGATGATGATTTCCACGTCTGCGACAGCGTAAGCAAGATGTTGAAGCAGCTTGGTATGCGTTCTGAATGGACGACTTCCGGCAGAGAGGCAGCATACCGTGCCCAGATTGCAGCTGAAGAAGGAGATTCTTTCCATACCTATATTATTGACTGGCAGATGCCGGAGACGAGCGGAATTGAGACCGCAAGAAGAATTCGCAGCATGGTCGGAGATGAAGTACCTATTATCATTTTAACAGCGTATGATTGGACGGACATTGAAGAAGAGGCAAAGTCTGCAGGTGTCACTGCATTTTGCGCAAAGCCGTTATTTATGTCGGATCTGAAATCCGCGTTACTGGCAGCAAACCATCTCGGAGAGAAAGAAGAAGAGGCTTCGGCCTGGGCTCTGGAGAACTTCAAAGGAAAAAGGGTTCTGCTTGTAGAAGATATTGAACTGAACCGTGAGATTGCAGAAGTAATTTTAGTGGAAGCAGGGTTTGAAGTAGAATCCGCACCGGATGGAACCGATGCAGTGGACATGGTAAAGAAATCTGAAGAATATTATTATGACGTTGTACTGATGGATGTGCAGATGCCGATTATGAACGGATATGAGGCAACGAGGACAATCCGCAACCTGCCAAGGAAGGATGTGAGGACACTGCCAATTCTTGCAATGACGGCAAATGCATTGGAGGAAGATAAAGAGGCGGCCTTAAAGAACGGAATGAACGCCCATATTGCGAAGCCAATTGATATAGATATTTTTATGGCAGTCTTAAAGCAGTTCCTGAAATAGCGGTGCCTGTCTGACAGGGCTATCAAATGGGGAAAGGAGATGGCAGCCATGAAAAGAAAAAAAGTGCTTCCTGCTGATTTTGAGGAAATGCTGAAGCGAGGAAATGTGGAAGAAATAAAAGATGCATTGGAACAGTGTGAACCAGATGCCCATATGCGCTATGAAAAGAAAACGGTGTTGTTTTATGATGAGCTTCCGGAGAAAATTATACGTTATTTGGTAGAAGAGCGTGGAGCGGATGTCAACGCAATGTCAGAAAATAACAACACCGTGTTGGAGCAGCATGCATTTTGCCATCCGGAGCATATCCCATTGCTGATTGAACTTGGTGCAGATGTAAATTACCATAAGGGGTATAGTTCCACACCGTTGTACAGCATGGCTGGATTTCATCGCCCAGAAAGCGTCAAAATATTGTTAGAACACGGAGCAGATCCTACGGTTTCGTGTGGATGGTTCCAAGATACGCCAATGGAGAATGCGTTAAAATCATGCAGGCCGGCAGACATTGCAAATACGGCTGCTGTTGCAGAATTACTGTTGGAATATGGCGCACCTGTGACAGAGAAAATGAAAAAAGAAGTGACTCGCATTGGAACAGATTTTGAATTTATGAGAAAGGACTTTAATCCGGATTATCTGGAGGAAACGGAAAAAGGACTAGAAAAGTTATATCAGCTGTTTTCGGTTCCGCCGGTTCCAAGACGCAAAGTATACGATGGAGTATCGCTGATTACAGTAAAGTCAAAGACGTGGCAGAAGCAGCATGCAGAGCTGTGGGAAATGCTTGTGCCCGGCATGGGCAATGCCGATACCGTGCAAGGAGAGGTAATTCGCATTGTTGGGAAGCTTTGCTATGAAATACTGGATAACGGCGCGTGCAATTGGGACAGGGAATATAAAAAGCTTACCAGAGCACTTGCAGGGTATTTGGGACAAGGGATTCCTGCAGAACAAGAGGCAGTCGCGCTTGCAAAAGGAGTTTTCCCAAGATCATCAGAGAAGGAGCTGTATTTACTCAACAGATACTGTGTAGAATGGGTTTTAAAAAATCCGGAGCCGATGCATTTGGATTCAGTAGAATATAAAAGATAAAGAATGATAAAACGCTGTTTTTTGCACATACTACGTTCTATCCGAATACAATTTCTGGAAAGGAACAGGCGGTATGGGACGTACTTGCAGAAAGCAGCGTTTTGTTTTTGCGTTGGTGATTTTTTTAGTATGTTTTGCAGCAGCATGGACTACTGTGCGTCCAAGAGAGTGGGATATTTTTTCTGGGCAGCAGGAGCTTGCCTTGAAAACAGAGCATGGAATAGAGCCGATTATGTTTTTGGTAAAGAGAGACTACGCCATAAATGAAGATGGGGGAAGAGCAAAGGCAGTCAGGCTGCCGGAATTGGAGGATGGGGACGTACTTGTTACAGATGCTGTATTTTGTCTTGGCTGGAGACATGGGCATGCTGCAATTGTTGTGGATGCCAAACAAGGAATTACATTAGAAGCATTTGCGGTTGGCACGACATCGGATTTTGATAAGACAGAGCAGTGGGAGTACTATCCAAGGGTAAGGGTTCTCCGGTTAAAGGCGTCAAAAGAAACCAGAGAGCAGATTGCTGAATATGCAAAAACAGAACTGGTTGGAATTCCGTATCGTTTAATCACAGGCATGATAGACGATAAAGATATGAAGGAAAATTATTGGGGAACGCAGTGCGCACATCTTGTTTGGCTTGCATTTTATCATTTTGGCTATGATGTAGATGGAGATGGAGGCTGGCTTGTGACGCCATATGATTTGGCAATTTCGGAGCAGTTTGAAGTTGTGCCTCTCAATGAATGATTGTGGTTGAAGTACGGCGAAAAGTAAGGTATAATAACGAATATCGGGCTGATGTTCCGTAAACTGATTACAACACAGAGTATGGAGGAATGGCGATGACAGGAGAAGTAAAAAAAGAAATGCGTGGGAAGGACGCGGAACTGGTACAAATCAATCAAGGTGTCATCAGAGGCTGGACTATCATTGCGACAGTATTGTTCTTGGCTTACATTTTGGAACTTGTAAAAGGGGCGAGGACGCTGCCCTATATTCTTGTGTTTTCAGCACTGCTGCTTGGGCCGCTTATGGTGGCGCATGTTATGTACTGGAAAAGCAGAGAAAATGCATATTTGCGCGTGCTGAGTGTTGTGGCATATACTGCTTTGTATGCGTTTGTGCTTTTGACAGGAAGCACAATCCTCACATTCGTGTACATATTTCCAATGATGTTTGTATTTATGTGTTTTAATGACACAAAGCTGATTCTGCGCGTGGGCATGGTGACATTGCTTGTCAATTTTATCAGTGTGGGTTACGCAGCACTGACAAGGCCCGATTTTTCGGCAAAGCTTGCCGACTATGAAATTCAGATTGCCGCCGTACTTCTTTGCGGCATTTTTGCCAATGTTTCCATCCGGATTTCGAGCAATATCTTCAAAATGAGAAGCGACAAAATCATAGAAAATGAAAAGCGTCAGGCAGGTGTTATTGAGCAGGTTGGCGAAGTATCAGCTGCTGTAAAGAGCGATACAGATAAAATTTCTGAGAATATGGATGCACTGAGGCATTCCTCAGAGCGGACATACAGTGCAATGGAAGAAATTGTAAGCGGCATGCACAGTGCGACCGAAATGATAGAGGTACAGTTAAACAAAACTTCAGAAATACAGAACTCAATTCAGACTGCGAATGAGCTGACGGAACAGATTTGCTCTATGGTGATACAGACAAAGGGCAGAATTGAAAATGGTAAACAGAATATGAAAACGCTGATGAACAGTGCTTCTAATGTAGAAGGAGAGAGCAAAAAGGTTTCTGAGAATATGGAACTTTTACAGAGCATGGCGGCAGAAATGGAAGAAATCATCCATATTATTTCAAACATTGCCGGAAAGACCAATATGCTTGCATTGAATGCTTCAATAGAGGCGGCTAGAGCAGGGGATGCAGGCCGTGGATTTGCAGTTGTTGCAGACCAGATTACACAGCTTGCAAGCCAGACAAAAGGTGCTACGGATAATATCACTGCGATGGTGCATGCTTTGTCTGAGAAAGCAGCGGAGGCGAGCCGGGTTGTAGGGACTGTGACAGAACTGAATAAGGAACAGAACGAAGTAATCTATGCAACAGAGCAGATGTTTGCCGATATCAACGAAAGTGTTGCTGCCGTCAATGAAAATGTGCTTGCCCAGACCGAATGCATGACGGCACTTGTTGCATCCAATGCAGAAATTGTGGAAAGTGTCCATACAGTTTCCGCAATTACAGAAGAGATTACGGCAGGCTCACAGCAGACACAGGCTGCTGCAAGGGATAATGCAGATATTGTAGAAGATATGAACGGACTTGCGAAGAGGCTGGCAGGGAAGACAGAAAGCCTGCATGCATATGTCAACCAATAGAGAGGAGAAGGGCAATGGATTATTATCGTGACAGGCTGATAGGGATTTTATCGGCGCTTGATGGGGCAAGGAGGCTTGGGAAGCGTCCGGTCACAGATGTTTTAAAGAAAGAAATCGGCTATGGAGAGCGGGAAACTATTCTAAAAAGCACAGAAGGATGGGAACAGTTTGGGCGTTTTGATACATGGGGCGGAAGAGAAACGCATGTTTGCTTCCGTACCACGATTTCGGTTCCAAAGGAATGGGAAGGAGAAACGGTCGTCGTAACGCTTTGTACCG
>CAJTZB010000135.1:0-291 GCA_910583815.1 uncultured Lachnospiraceae bacterium | reverse complement strand
CGTAACTGATATTTGGAATACGGACAATCCGCAGTTTCTTGTCTATATCAATGGAAATATAGTATGCGGGCAGGATATGAACCACAATGAAGTGATTCTGACAGACTGTGCAAAGGCAGGAGAAGTATTTGAATATGGCCTGTACGCATATTCCAACAGTGCAGCAAAGGATGTATTTTTGCTGTTGGACATGGCAGTGCTGCAAAAGCAGGTCGAAGAACTTTATTATGATATGAAAGTTCCGTTTGAGATTGCTTCTCTTTTAAAAACTGATGATGTCCGGCGGACAGA
>CAJTZB010000134.1 GCA_910583815.1 uncultured Lachnospiraceae bacterium | reverse complement strand
AGCTTTGTATAGGTTGAGTCCTTGCTTCCATCGTCCACTATGACCAGACGGCTTTCTGCACCTGCCATCTCTGCAACCGGGTACCAGTCCGCCACAACCGCCTCTATATTTTCTTCTTCGTTGTATGCCGGTATCACAATGTATAGTTTATCCATCCAGTTTTTTCCTTTCCTCCTGCCAAATTCATCCACGCAGGCTCTCAAACAGGTTCAGCGCGCTCCTTACGACCGCGTCCATATTATAATAGCGGTACTCTGCCAGCCTTCCAAGAAAGCGCACCTTTGTCTCCTTCTTCATCTCTTCCTGATACCTTGCAAACTGCTCCCTGTACTCTTTTGTTGGGAATGGGTAGTACGGCTCCCCTTCGCCCTTCGGGAATTCCTTTAAAATCGTTGTCTTTGCATGCTTCTGCCCGGTCAGTTTCTTGAACTCGGTGATTCTCGTAAAGTCATAGTCGTTCGGGTAATTGACAACCGGCGCAGGCTGATACTCTTCTGTATCATGCGTCTCAAACACAAAGTCCAAGCTGCGGTACGCCATTTTTCCGTAGCGGTAGTCATAGAAATAGTCCGTCGGCCCCGTGTAAATCAACATGTCGTAGGAAATATCCTCAATGACTTCTTTATAGTCGGTATTCAGCAAAAGCCTGATGTTCGGACTTGCCGCCATTGCCTCGCACATCTTTGTGTAGCCATGCTTTGGCATCCCTTGGTATCTGTCGGTGAAGTAGCGGGTGTCCCTGTTGTAACGCACTGGGATTCTGGAAATCACAGAAGTGTCTATGAGTGCCGGGTCAAGGCCCCACTGCTTCTTCGTGTAGTTCTCAAAGAACTTTTCATAGATTTCCTCCCCGACCTTAGAGAGCGCCACATCCTTGCTCGTCTTTATTTCCGGGATGTCTACTGCCTTTTCCTTTAGGAACTGTTCCATCTGCTCCGGCGTGAAGTCAGTGTGGTACAACGCATTAATCGTCTCCAATGTAATCGGCATCGGAATCAGGTTGCCGTCCACGCAGGTCAGTACCCTATGCCAGAAATCGTTCCACTTCGTGAACCGGCTCAGGTAATCATAGACTTCCTTGTCATTTGTATGGAAAATATGCGGGCCATAGTTATGGATTAAAATGCCGTCCTCATTGTACGAATCATAGATGTTCCCGCCAATATGGTTCCTTTTCTCAATCACAAGCACCTTTTTTCCAAGCACATTTGCAATGCGCTCCGCCATCGTGAGTCCCGCAATGCCTGCACCTACTACTACATACTCATATTTCATATCAATCTCCGTTCCGCCGCCGTAAGCGGTCTTAAATTGGGAAGGGAACTTTGTGCGGCAGCACAAATTCCCGACTTTAAAAATCTTTGATTTTTAAACCTGGTCTCCTATTTGGTTCCGCAAATTCCCTGACTGTGCACTGTCCGGTTATCTGTCGGTTTTTAGCTTTTTGGTCGTATCAAAAATCCTCGTTGCCCAGTCTTCTGTGCCATATTCAAACACTGTTTCGTAAGCAGCTTCTATAATATCTTCACGTACGACGTACTCGCTGCTTGTCCTGCAGTCTCTGTCTACAATAATGTAGCGGATATTGTTCTGCTCTATCAAGGCAGAAAGTTCTGCTACAGAACCTGCTTCATACATCTTTTTTACCTGCTCTGCTCTGGCAAAGGTGTCGTAGCCTGCCGACCATGCGTAATACGGCCATCCGTAATAAAGCATCGCGCCGCCAAGCACAATATTGTTCAAAGAATAATACGGTGTCAGAAACATATCATCACATGTGGCATTTTCTGCAATCCACTCTGTCACCGGGTCATCAAGCGCATACGAAAGATAGTTTCTGTTTCTCTTTAGTACAATCGTATAATCATATATGCCGGTTGCCGTAAGTAGCACGACCAAAAACAGTGCCAACAGCCGAACCAGCCAATCCCTTCTGTACCATAACCATGTAATCAGATAGGCAGAAAAGATGCTGACAAACATTAAGGAAAGCATAATCCATTTATGGTTGACTACAATGTCCGGTGTTAAGGAAAGCATAAATGCAAGAACAAACGGCACAAATGAAACAAAAAGAAAATAGCGCCTTGTTCCTTTTAGAAGGCATGCGCCGGCAAATGATGTAAGCAGCACGATTCCTGTCAGCTCTGCAATAAAAAGCAGCACACCAAAAACAGTCTTATTCTGCGCAAGAAAACCAAAATAAAATGCCGGAGACACTGCCACGCCGTCCACGAAAAATGCCGACTGGAACAATGCCAATGCAAGTGCAATCAATGCCGAAATCAAGTAATCCAGACGATATTCTGATACCGCCGCCATAAAAAAGAGCATTGCAAGTGCTGCAACAAGAACAGAACCATTCCAGAACGCAATTCCGCCAAGTACAAATCCCATTCCCACAGCAAGCCTGATATCCTTTACACCAAACGCTGTTTTTGTAAAAAACAAAAGTTTCAGCTGCTTTAAACGGTTCTTTTCTTTTAAAAGCGTCTCTCCCATCGCAGATACATACGGAAAAAACAGAAGTACTGCAAGCAGCAGAATGGCAAGACTGAACGCCAAATGCCTCTGATTGCAGTATACATTTAAATTCCAAAGCCCCCAGTTTTCATTTTGTGTATAGCTTAGAAATTCCGTATTGTCACGCAGCGCCTGAAAAACCGTTCCTTTTGGCTGTTCCGCCATATAGCGAAATACTGTAAAAGAACTGCGGAATGTAAACAGAAGCGCCGTAAGCGCACCGCATAGCCTGCTCTTTGTGAGCTTAACTGCAAGTACAAACAAAAGCAGGTACACACTAAGCATACCAAAAATACTTGGCAAATTAAAAGCATAGTCAATTCTCATGCCCAGATATTCCAAGTTTCCTACCATAAACTGGAACATAAAGTGGTAACGGACGCCTTCTCCTGCAAAATGGGCATACTGCGTCGGGAAGTTATTGCTGACAGAAAACGAACGGATCATCCCAAGATGCGGAGCAAAATCACTGAATACCGAAAAACCGACATTCAGGTTCCCATCTGACACACGGAATGTCAAAAACATCAGAGATGCGATAAACGCAAACGCCGCTATCGTATAGAGCCAGTAGACATTTATTCCGCTTCCAAAAAAGCGGCGCAAGGAAGCCGAAGCTTCTTTTTTATAACCTTGCGGCAGTCCGTTTTTCCAGATGCCTTTTCCCGAAAAGCGCTTTATAAAGAAAAAAACAAGTACCGGCATAAGGACAAGTACTGCCACTAAATTCCCATAAAATAATGGTTTGTCAAAATTTTGGAACAAATAAGCCATGAAATAAACCAGCCAGCTTACAAAAAGCGTCCCAAGCAAATACCATGCCGGAAGTTTTGCAAAATATTCCGGAAGCAGAATCACACGCCGCCCTTCACCAGATAGCTTGGTAAGCTCCGAAAGTTTCGGAAAGAAGCAGCTGCATATCATATAGCCACACAATATACAAAAACCAATATAAAGTACTCCTAGCATTGCTCTTCCCCATCCTTTATCTTTTTAGAAACCAAATATCTAGGCCTTCCCTTTAATTCATGATAAATCTTCGTCAAATACAACCCGATAATTCCAAGGCTGATCATCAGCATGCTTCCAATAAACAGAAGCAGCAAAATTACCGTTGTAAATCCTTCCATCGCATTGCCTGTCAGATACCGTACCAATGTCTGAATGCCTAACACAACTGAAAACAGAAACATAATGCCGCCAAACGCCGTAATCAGCTGTAACGGAGCAGATGTATAAGAAGTAATGGCATAAACGGCAAGCCTTGCCAATCGTCTGAAGGACCATTTAGAAGTCCCCATCACCCGCTTCTGCACCTCAAACGGAACCTGCCTTCTCTCAAAGCCGACCCATGCCGACATACCCCTAAAAAATGTGATTTTCTCCGGCATCAAAAGCAACGCTTCCACTACCTTCCTGTCAAGCAGTTTATAATCCGAGGCATTTCTCAAATCAATTCCAGTAGCCTTTAAAAGAATCTGATAAAAACTTTTGGCACAAAGCTTATAAAGCAGGCCCTCCCTGCCACGAGAACTCTTGACCCCTTCTACCACATCGCACCCTTCGCTTTTCCACAGCTGAACAAATTCTGGTATCAGCTCCGGCGGATCCTGCAAGTCTGCATCCATCACAATCACAGCATCTCCTGACGCATGCTCTAGTCCTGCGAACAGCGCCGCTTCTTTTCCAAAGTTTCGGCTAAGGCGCACCGCAGTAACCGCGGTATTCTCTTTTGCCATAGAAAAAAGCTTCTTCCAGGAATCATCTTTAGAACCATCGTCTACTAACACAAATTCATGGCGGATGCTATGTTTGTCCAATATCTGCTCCACCGTTCCAATCGTATTTATAATGTGTCCTCCTTCGTTGTAGATGGGCATAATAATCGAGATTAGCGCCTGCTCTCTGCCAGCCATGCTATATCCTCCTCTTTTATGGACGTCAGTTCTTCTACCGAAGGATGTTCCATCTCCACAATACGGTTCGCCTGGCTTACAACCAAAGTTTCAAACAAATTCCGTATGCCGCGTGCATTTCCAAACTCGCGTTTTTCTTTTTTCTTCATCCCGGAAAGGTAGCGAAACAAAAGCTTAAGTACTCCGTCTTCTAACTTCAGCCCTGTCTTTTCTGCCATTCCCTTTAAAATATCAACAAGTTCCTCATTGGAATAATCCGGAAAAGGAATAAAGCGGTTAAAACGTGAAACCAGTCCTGTGTTTGCTTTCAGAAATTGCTTCATCTCTTCTGTATAGCCGGCTACAATCACAACAAGGTCGTCTCTGTGGTCTTCCATCAGCTTCACTAAAGTGTCAATTGCCTCCGCACCAAAATCATTGCTTACTGAAGAAGAAAGCGCATATGCTTCATCAATAAAAAGAATGCCTCCAAGCGCCTTTTCTACAACCTCTTTTACCTTTAATGCAGTCTGCCCGACATAGCCCGCAACCAAGCCGGAACGGTCTGTTTCTGTCATTGTCCCTTTGCTTAAAATGCCAAGCTCTTTATATATTTTGCCTACTAACCGTGCTACCGTTGTCTTTCCGGTTCCCGGACTTCCTGTAAACACCATATGGTATGACATCTCAATTTCCGGCAGGTTATAGCTCTTTCTCATATTTCGTACTTTGATTACATTGACCAAAGAACGTATTTCTGCCTTTACTTCTTTTAAACCAACCAAACCTTCTAATTCTTCAATCAGCTGCCCTAACTTGTCCTCCTGTACCGTTTCCAAAACGGCAGGAACATCCTGTCTGGCAGTTTCTTTTATCTCTTCTTTGTTCTCCTCGGCTGCCTGCCCTTCCTGCCATAAGCTTCCTTGTTCCACACGTACTGCCTGTACTGCTTCTGGCTGCTCTTTTGTATAAAACAGATGCCGTTCCTTATAAGCCTCAAAGCTGCCGTTTGCAGCCATCAGCTCTGCAGCACTTTTCTCCAGTTCCCCAAAACAGAGCTTTTTAAAAATGTATTTGCTGTCTACCGTCTGCGATGGGTACTTCCGGTTTTGCAGGAACATACTGATACGTTCAAAGTAAATCCCAAAATATTTTGTTGCAATTGCCATATGCCTGCCGTTTAAATAAGAAAGGCAAAGCATAATATTGAGTACTGCGTCAAACATCAGTCCTGCAATACCAGATTCATGTTCTACATCACGAAGGGAAAGCAGCTGAAACAAAATAGGAGGATTTTTCTGGAAATGTTCCGACTGCTCTATCAGCGCCCTTACATCTGTATTTTCTGATAAGATTCTCTCCTTCTCCTGTTCAGAAAGTGCTGCGATAAACTCGCATTCCTCCTTGTGTAAGCGGTTGCAATAAGCTGCAAAACAGACAAGCAGCGACTGTACATAACGGTCAAGCAACTGCCTGGAAGTAAGCTTTAATATATTTCCTGCCTCTTCCCAATACCCCTCCTGCTCAAGCAGCGCACAGAAATGCTCCAGTACTTTGTAATTTTCAAACGCAATATGATATAGCTGCTGATTGGAATATGCCTGTGCCATTTGTAAATGCTGCCTTTCTGGATTAGAATGCTTAAGGGGGGCAAAAGCCCCTTTGGGGCATAGCCGGCACTGATATGTGTGTTTGCAAGCTTGCTTGCACAACCACATATTGTGTCCGGCTAGTGCAAAGCACTCTTTTGACACCCTAAGCTTAGAATACAAGACAAAAAATGCTTCTATACCTTATCCTTTATATTGTACTATAAGCATTCAAAAAAAGGAAGATGTCATTTGCCTCATTTGAATGCATTTTCCGAATAATCTCTGCCCGCTCTTCTGCAGAAAGTCCTGCTGCCGCCTCATTCGCCTGCTGCAGCACATCTGCATCCTGATAAATATCTCCGATTTTAAAACTCATATCGCCGCTCTGCCTGATACCAAACAAATCGCCCGGCCCACGCAGACGCAAGTCCTCAGAAGCAAGGAAAAATCCGTCATTAGAATTTTTCAGTATTTCCAATCGCTCCATCGTCTCTTTTGAAGTGTTGCTGCTTATTAAAATACAATACGACTGATAAGCCCCTCTGCCAACTCTTCCCCTGAGCTGATGCAGCTGCGCCAGTCCAAAACGCTCTGCATTTTCTATCATCATCACGGTCGCGTTTGGCACGTTGATTCCTACTTCTACAACTGTAGTAGAAACCAAAAGCTGAATCTCTCCTGACGCAAACCGTGCCATAATATCATTTTTTTCTTCTGCACGCATTCTTCCATGAAGCGCCGCAACTCGGATAGCAGGCCCCATTTGCTCCTTTACGCTTTCCACATAGTCCGTTACGTTTTCAGCCTCCGCCGCCTCGCTTTCCTCTACCATTGGGCAGATAATATAGGCCTGCCTGCCTTCTGCCAGCTGTTTCCCAATAAAACGATAGGCCGTGCCACGGTAGTCCGTCCCAACCACACAGTTTTTAATCGGCAGACGCTCCGAAGGCAGCTTGCGGATTACTGAAATATCCATATCCCCATACAGCATCATTG
>CAJTZB010000133.1 GCA_910583815.1 uncultured Lachnospiraceae bacterium | reverse complement strand
GGTGGAACTTGCTTACCGAAGTGCTAAAGGAAGGCTTATTGGAATTACCGGCACAAATGGAAAGACAACAACGACTGCACTGACCGGGGAAATCCTGCGGCAGTATTTTGAAGAAGTATTTGTGGTAGGAAATATTGGGATTCCGTATACGGAACGTGCAAAAGAAACAACAGAACGTTCTGTGACAGTGGCAGAGCTTTCTAGCTTTCAGCTCGAAACCGTACAGGATGATTTTCGTCCGGACGTCAGTATTATTTTAAACATTACGCCGGACCATCTGAACCGCCACCATACAATGGAAAACTATATTCAGGCAAAGCTTGCGGTGGCAATGCATCAGACAGAGGAGCAGACTTGTATTTTAAATTATGAAGACGCCGAGCTGCGTGCGCGTGCAGAAGAGCTGTCAGCAAAACTGCTTTGGTTTTCCAGCCAACATATACTGGAAACAGGGCTGTATCTGAACGAAGGCGGCATCTATTATGCCAACGAAACATCACAGACACTGGTCTGCAGGACAGAGGAACTTCATATTATCGGAATACATAACTATGAAAACGCAATGGCTGCGATTGGCGCGGCAATCTGCATGGGCGTGCCCATAGACCGCATCCGGGCAGGATTAAAAAGCTTTCAGGCAGTAGAGCACCGTATTGAGTATGTGGCAGAAAAGAATGGTGTGGATTATTACAATGATTCTAAGGGAACAAATCCGGACGCGGCAATCAAAGGAATTCAGGCGATGAGCAAACCGACGCTTCTGATTGGCGGAGGATACGATAAGGGTTCGGAATATGACGAATGGATTCGGGCGTTTGACGGAAAAGTAAAGCATCTTGTACTGATTGGGCAGACAAAGGAAAAGATTGCCAACGCAGCGCGCCGCCTTGGAGTCCCTTCCATAGTATTGAAAGAGACGTTTGATGAGGCTATGGATTTCTGCAGGGACCATGCAGAGCCTGGAGATGCAGTCCTGCTTTCCCCGGCATGTGCAAGCTGGGGTATGTTCCAGAACTACGAGGAACGCGGCAGATGTTTTAAAGAATATGTACATAAGTTACCGTAGTAAGACTCAGGTGTCAAAATGGGGTCTTGCACCAACCGAACACAATATGTGGTCGTGCAAGTTTACTTGCAAAGACACATATTGTGTCGGTTATGCCCCGAAGGGGCTTTTGACACCCAAGTCCATAGTAAGTATAGCAGAAACAAGGGGGCAGCATGACAGAGCAGACGAGGGAAAAGGAAATAAAAAAATACAGGGCATACGATTACAGTCTGTTGTTTTTGACCATTTTTCTCGTATGCTTCGGACTGGTTATGATTTATAGCACCAGTGCTTATCACGCAACAAAATATTATAATGACGCAACGCTTTTCCTGCGTAAACAGGGAATTTTTGCGTTGCTTGGGATTCCGGCGATGATTGTCGTATCTAAAATCGACTATCATATTTATGTCCGGAAATTTCCGGTGATTCGCATCCGGCCGATTTACCTTTTATACCTGCTTTGTATGGCGCTGCAGATTCTTGTTATCGTTATTGGTGATGAAATCAAAGGTGCAAAACGTTGGCTGGAAGTTCCGGGGCTTGGAAGCTTTCAGCCATCAGAGCTGACAAAAATATGCGTTATTCTTTTAACCGCATATATCGCATATATCGCTCCGAAACGATTGGATACCATCTTTGGCTTTTTCAGGGTACTGCTTTATGTAGCACCGCTTTTGGGGCTGGTTGCAGCAGAAAATTTGAGTACGGCGATTATTTTATGCGGCATCTTTGTTGTTATCTGTTTTGTCACAAGCAGAAAAAAAGGTTATTTCATCATATGTGGTATTCTGTTTGTTGCGGCAGTAGCGGCGTTTATTTTCCTTGGTGAGAGCTTCCGAGGAGAGAGAATTGATGCATGGATTAATGTGGAGACACACCCGAAAGGTTATCAGACGCTGCAGGGGCTGTATGCAATTGCTTCTGGCGGAGTATGGGGAAAAGGGCTTGGAGAGAGCGTACAGAAGCTGGGCTTTATTCCGGAATCGCACAATGACATGATTTTTTCGGTTATTTGCGAGGAGCTTGGGCTGTTTGGGGCGATTGCAGTAATATTGCTGTTCGTGCTGCTTTTATGGAGGCTGTTTGTGGTTGCAGTCAATGCACCAGACTTGTATGGAAGCTTGATTGCAGTCGGCGTTATGACGCATATTGCCCTGCAGGTATTAATTAATATTGCAGTTGTTACCAACTCCATACCGGCAACTGGAATTCCGCTTCCGTTTATCAGCTATGGAGGAACCTCCCTGATGGTGCTTTTAATGGAGATGGGAATTGTGCTTGGAGTTTCCGGGCAGATTGAGCATACGCTATAGAGCATTGTTTGCGTAAGAAAAGAAAGCGTGTATCAGGCAGACGGCAAAAGGGAGAGACGAAAAAAAGAAGATGTCAGGAAAAAAAAGAGTGAGCAATGGGGCAGGGCGGTTATTTAAATTCCGGCTGATCATACTTGGAACTCTGTTCCTTATGGCAGTGCTTATCTGGGGTTATAACCTGCTCCGTTTAAAAACAATAGAATATGAAGGCTTGACAACATATACAGAGCAGGAATTTACCAAACTGCTTGCTGACTCGCCTGCCATGAAGAATACATATCTTTTCTATATAAGGCATGCATTGTTTCCAAAAGAAGAGATTCCGTTTGTGGAAGATTATGATGTAAGACTGGTCAATGGCACGACGGTACATGTGCAGGTATATGAAAAGCTGGTGATTGGCTGCGTAGAAATTATGGGGAAGTATATGTACTTTGATAAAGACGGCATTGTGGTGGAAAGCTCTTCGGAACGCATCAAAGGAGTGCCGTTGATTACCGGACTGAAATTCAATGAAATTGTACTATATAAAAAATTACAAGTACAGAAACAGAGCCTGTTTACGAAAATACTGAATCTGACAAAGCTGCTTTTGCAGTATGAAATTGAAGCAGAGCGTGTCCAATTTGATTCTGATTATGAGGTTACATTGTCTTGTGGAGACATTAAAGTATTGCTGGGCAGACGAGATACTTACGACATACAGCTTGTGGCATTACGTGGGATTTTGGACGCTGCTGCTGGACAAGCAGGGACACTTGATATGAGAAGCTACAGCAGGGAGAACCCAGATGTTATTCTGAAATAAAGTAGTAAGTTGAGGATATTTGGACTCTTAAAATGTGGAAAATGGAAAGAAAAGGGCAGTATAGGAAAAAAGAAACCTTCAAAAAAGCAAAAAGAATAAAAAATATGCTTGATTAATGAAGTACTTAACTGTATTATATATTGTAGGGTTAATAGGCTATTTATTTTGATACCGACGTATAGGACATGCCATGTGGCATTGTGCAAACGATAGAAGTAAATAATAAGGAGGAGAATCCCTTGCTTGAGATTAAAAGTAATGAGTCGGAGGCTACAGCGAAGATATTAGTAATTGGTGTCGGTGGTGCAGGAAACAACGCTGTCAACCGCATGATAGAAGAAAATATCAAAGGAATTGAATTTATTTGTGCCAACACGGATAAGCAGCAGCTGAAAAACTGCAAGGCACCGCATTGTATCCAGATTGGTGAAAAGCTGACCAGAGGCCTTGGTGCCGGAGCGGAACCAGAAAAAGGAGAAAAGGCGGCAGAAGAAAGCAGAGAAGAGTTGGCAGAAGTAATCCGTGGAGCAGATATGGTATTTGTTACCTGCGGTATGGGCGGCGGCACAGGTACTGGAGCTGCGCCTGTCATTGCACAGATTGCAAAGGAAATGGGGATTCTTACTGTAGGCATTGTAACAAAGCCGTTCCGCTTTGAAGGCAAGGTCCGCATGGACAATGCCATCGGCGGTATTGAGCGTTTACGACATAATGTTGACACATTGATTATTATTCCGAATGACAAACTGCTTCAGATTGTGGACAAGCGTACAACAATGCCAGAGGCATTAAAGAAGGCAGACGAAGTGTTGAAGCAGGGTGTTCAGGGCATTACGGACTTAATCAACGTGCCGGGGCTTATCAACCTTGACTTCGCGGATGTCCAGACCGTTATGAAAGACAAGGGGATTGCACATATTGGAATCGGCCTTGGAATAGGAGAAGACAAGTGTATTGCTGCAGTGCAGCAGGCGATTTCCAGTCCTCTTCTTGAGACAACGATTCAGGGGGCTTCCAATGTCATCATCAATATTTCCGGTGACATCAATCTGATTGAGGCAGATGAAGCGGCAAGCTATGTACATGATCTTGCAGGTAATGATGCAAATATTATCTTTGGTGCGGTCTATGACGAAACTATGCCGGACCAGGCAACAATTACAGTGATTGCAACTGGCATTGATGCAGTGTCTATGCCGCAGAAGAGTATGCGTACCAATACGCCGGAATTTTTAAAACGCCCGCTTTATAGTACGCAGCCATCTAGTGGGATGGAAGCAAAATTTGATTACAGCCTTGGTTCTTCGCCGCAGAACAGCTATGCATCCCGCGGCGGCCAGCAGCCGGCAAACACTTCGTTCCGTCCGGCCAGCAGCCAGCCGACACCAAAGCCTCAGACAACGCAAGGTTATGGAACTCCGAGCAATACAGCGCAGCCTTCCGAGGGGGCAGGGATTAAGATTCCGGAATTTTTACAGAGAAGCAGAAATAAGTAAAAAGTAAATATAAGCAAGAAAAATGAATAGCAAGCCACACAGCAGGAAGTCTTATAAAAGATTTCCTGCTGTTTTTGTTAAAAAAACTGCCGATTTCGACATCTGGATTTTTGGAAGTTGTTTTTTCTGTATAATAGCGTTGGTGTACAGATGTCAACATGCCTCAGCCCATGTGATTTCAGGCATTTTTTTGTCATCTGTACACCGACGCTAGACTAAGTTGATAAAAACTTAAATTTGGGGAGGAAAAAGTATGAAAAAGAGAGAAAGCATGTTTCATGCAAAGGGCAGATGGAGGAAATCATGCATGTTTGCATTTGTTGGTATTGTTATAGCAATGGCAGTATTGCTTTTGCCGCCTGATTCCGCAGCGGCAGAGGAGACAGCGCCAGTAGAAATCAATGAAGAAAATTTTCCAGATGAAATATTCCGGAAATATGTTTCAGATACTTGGGACTCTGACAAAGATGGTTTTTTAAGTACATTGGAAATTGGCGGAGTACACACTATTCTTGTCGGAATAGAAGGAATAACATCCTTAAAAGGAATAGAATTCTTTACAAACCTTAGGACTTTACATTGTAACAGTAATAAGCTGACTGATTTAGATTTATCAAAAAATACAAAATTGGGTACCTTGTCTTGCTATCGGAATCAATTGACAGAGCTTGATGTATCCCAAAACACAGAATTGACTTATTTAAATTGTAGTTATAACAATATTACAGAATTGAATTTAGAGAACAATCAAGAACTTAATGAACTGCAATGTGAATTCACAAAGCTTACTTCTCTGGATTTGAGAAATAATACAAAACTTACCACACTGCTTTGCTCTTATTCAACTTCGTTGGAGCAGATTTTATATGGAACTAATACAAATCTTTCTACAATAGATTGTAGTGGCAATAAGCTTTTGGATTTAAACATAGCGGACTTTCAGGAATTGGAAGTGTTAGGAATTTCCGGGTGCGATTTGCTCTCTTTGGACGTAAGCCAGAACAAAGAGCTTAAAAAACTTGTATGTTTGAAGAATCAGCTTACTTCTTTGGATGTGAGCCAAAACACAGCATTGGAATATTTAGACTGCAGCATTAATCAGCTTACTTCTGTGGACGTGAGCCAAAACACTGCATTGAAACATTTGGACTGTTCTCAGAATCAGCTCACTTCTGTGGATGTGAGCCAGAATAGAGAACTTACAAGTTTGGATTGTCAAGTGAACAGTCTTATTTCTTTGGATGTCAGTCAGAATACCATGCTAAAAATCTTAAATTGCCAAGCCTGCGGGCTTACTTCTTTAGACGTGAGCCAGAACGCAGAACTTACGGAGCTTATATGCAGAAATAATCACCTTACTTCATTAGATTTATCAAATAATACAAAGCTAAGTTTTTTTGACTGCATAGTGAGTAGGTACGAACTTTTGAGCTGTGAGGATTTTGACCTTGCAGAGCTTTCCCAGTATGGTTTTGAACTTAGCAAAGCAAGCAAATGGAGAGGTGCAAAGCTGGAAGATGGGAAGCTTATTGCTAGTTCCAATGGTCCTTCGGTATTCTATAACTATGACTGTGGTCAGGGAAAAAGTGTAGAGTTTATTATTCAGTTTCCAAAACATTCTCTTGATGTAATAGATGAAAAAAAGCCAACCTGCACCGAGATGGGAAATGTTGCATATCAACATTGCTCTGTATGCGGCCGTAATTATAGGGATCAGTTTTGCCAGACGCTGATAGAAACCATTGAAGTTGCAGCAAATGGACATACCTATGAAACAGTTTGAAAATCTGACAGCGAGAACCACTGGCATAAATGCCAAAATTGTGATGCTGTAGCAGATAGTGCGGCCCATACTTGGGATAAAGGTGAGGTGACAACGGAGCCTACCGAAGATTCTAAAGGAGAGAGGACTTATACCTGTACCATTTGTAAGGCAACAAAGACAGAACAGATAGATGAACTAGAGCCGACGCCGACGAGTATACCGGTGCCAACGCCGACAAATACGCCAGTACCGACGCCAACAGGTACGCCGACACCAACACCGACAGATGCGCCAGTGCCAACACCGACAAATACGCCGCTACCAACGCCGACAAATACACCAGTGCCAACACCGACAAATACGCCGCTACCAACGCCGACAGATGCGCCAGTACCAACACCGACAAATACGCCGGTACCAACCCCGACGGATGCGCCGACACCAACCCCGACGGATGCGCCGGTGCCGCCGCATAGTCACACTTATGTAGATGGGGTCTGCGATTGCGGAGAAATCGATCCCAACCATGTCCATGCATATGAAAATGGCATATGTACGATTTGTGGTGGAAAAGACCCAGGCTATATTGAAATAATAGTGAGCAATGGGGAAAACGCCCCTGCCATAAG
>CAJTZB010000132.1 GCA_910583815.1 uncultured Lachnospiraceae bacterium | reverse complement strand
TCTTGGTCCGTGCAGCCGCTTTTCCTCTGGTACTCTTTTCGGAAGCTTTTTTGCCTCTTCCTCCGTTCATCGTTTCCTGAGACATATCTCCATAAAGCAAAGTTCCCTCTGGATATATTTCATTTTCAGAAACCTCTTTTCTCTGAACTGCCTTTCCACGGACCTCTTTCCCAGAAGATGTCTCCTTTGTGGAAGCCTTTTTTGCAGATGGTTTTTCTTCTGAAACCGGCAGTTCACTTTTTGCTTCGGAACGCTTTATAATTGCATTTAACTGCTTTGTCAGATGCACTACATCTTCCACAGATTCTTTTAGATTCTTCTTTTCCTCTTCAAGAGCCTGCACTGTTTCTTTAATTTCTGCTTCCTTTTGGTTCAGCATATCATAAAGAAATACAACCTCCTGATGATTGTTATTAATTTTTTCCATTATCTGCGCGGTAAAATCATGGACAGCCATAATTTTTTCATTGGAAATCTTACTCATGTAGTCATCTGCTTTTACAATCAGATGGTCCGTACGCTCTTCCAGCATATGGTCAATCTTCTCTTCCAAATCCCTCTTCTGCTCCTCTGTCAGCTCTAATGGAAGCTGTGCCGAATCTGTCTTTGGTTCTTCCTTCTTTCCGGTCATAAAGCAACTGATAAGTAAAAGTAAAACTCCTAAACTGGCAAATACAATTTCTACTGGTGACATGGTTCCTCCCTAGCCTCAAACCGTAATGTCAAAGGTACAGCCGAGCATTTTCTTTCTTTCCTCTTTCTGCTCCTCTTCCTTCTTTTTTCGTTCCTTCTGTTCCTGCTGATAATAGGAATTATTCCCCTTTTCTTTGGCATCAAACCGAAATGGTGTGGCATCATTCTGAGATGTCTTTTCTGTCCTGTTCATCTTCTGCTGCGCCTGATGCTGTACCATCCCTGCAATCTGCGTCTGCTGCCCTGCTTCCTTTTGCAGCTGGCTGGTTCGGAAGGTAGACGCTTCCTGTGATTTTGGCGCTACTGCCAAAGTCTCCAATGGTGTAATCGACATTACGCCATCCCCTTTCTTTTTACAGTTATTTTTAACTGTAACTCTCTACTTTGACTTCTCCCTGCCTTTTTATAAAACGGCAATAAGATATTTCTTGTTTTACATAGAATATCGCATTGGAAATAATAATCTTGCATCCATTATATACATTTCCGTGAACTTTGATTGTTCCTCCTTCATAGGAATCTATTGCCCCACGCAGCACATCCATGCGTCCTTTGACTTCTTCATCACGCTTCAGCAAAGTTTCCCTCTGAGCGTTGGAAACCTTGAACTGAAGCAATTTATCTCCTTGAAGTTTTTCTCCCATCCGAAGCTTTTTAGCCAGTGAAGTCAATGTGAGCATCAGCTTCTCCATTTCTTCTGCATTCGCTGCCAGTTCCTTTTCCAAAGAACGATATTCCTCTACAATAGCAGGGTCGATTCCCACTTCCACTGCTGTAACAGTTCCCATACTAGAACCGAGTTCTCTTGCTGAAATCGAAGCACCGGAACGGATATTTCCTCCAACAATCAGCCCCTTTTTCCCATCTACGGTAATATCGCCTTTTGCAGTCACATTGCTGTGCAGGATTGCATCTGCGGTTACGTAACCTCCTGCCTCTACTGTCACATTCTCAATAAATTTGGAAATAACATTTCCTTCTGCCTGCAGCAAGCCGCGTCCCATTCCCTGAACACCACGCTTTAATATAATCTGCCCACCTGCAATTAAAGTTGCCCCTTCCACAACTCCTTCTACGGTAATATCTCCTTTTGCCTGAATCTTATAGCCGGCAATAACATTCCCATGTACCAGAACATCCCCTTCATATACAAGGTCACCGACCGTTGTATCGACATTCGCAGAGACTTCATATACATTGGAAACAAACAGCTGATCATCTTCCAGCATTGCATGGCCGTTTACCTCAGAATAAGCCTTTAACCCATCTTCTGAAAGCCGGATATTTTTCCCATGACGCAAAATTCTCTGTTTTACTTTTGCCGGGCGAAGCAATCCGCCACATACATCAATCCCAGGCTTTCCGTTGACCGCAGGTGTCAGTTCAGCGAGCAGCTCCCCTTCGCGTACAGAACTGATAAGGTCCAGATTATGGAAGTCTACACTTCCGTCTTCATTCAGCTTTGGTTTTCTGGTCAGATCTGTATTAAAGAAATATTTAATAACAGCATCCGCACCCTCTACCTGCAAGGTTGCCTCCGCAATTACATAGGTCTCTGTATAATCTCTTGTATTCAAAAAGCGTTCCAGATTTTGCTCAGCAACTCCGTATTTTATCCCACACTTAACCATTTCTGCAATTATATCCTGCTTTGTCATAGTCAGACCGCCTTCTGACGGAGGATAAAAAACGCCTTTTGCCGAAAGACGATCCTGTGCGACCTGAATCATCACTTTCTCGTTGACCGGCGGAATCGTACCTTCTACAAGCAAAATTTCTTTCCGCATGTTTCCCATTTTTTTCAGTTCGGAACGCAGCACCGCTTTATCATAAGCAGCATTTAATACCGCATCTAAATAAAGCTCAACCTCTGCCGGCTGCAAGACCATTCCGCCTTCTGACGGAGGAAATACCTCCAAATACATGCCATCCGGCCTCGTTTTTAGTTTGAAATATGCATTTTTCGCTGACATGTAATCCTCCCATCATAATTAGAAAAATAACTCTATATTCGCTCCCAGTTTCAGGCGAAGTTTCTGGATCGCCTTTGTATGCAGCTGTGAAATCCGAGATTCCGACACTTCAAGTATTGCACTAATCTCCTTCAAGGTCAGTTCCTCGTAATAATATAATAAAATAACTTTCTTTTCTTTCTCCGTTAATGACTCTAATGTCTGAAGCAGCAGTTCCCTGATCTCCTGCTTTTCTATAATTCGCTCCGGCTGGTGGTATTCTTCTGCTCCGTCTGCAATTGAAGTAATGCCTCCTTCACTCCCCTGTTCCAAATAATCATCCAGAGAAACAAGGCCTGCGACTTTGGTCTGTGCCTGCCATGCGTCAAGCTCCTCCAAAGAAATTTCAAGTTCTGCAGCAACCTCTTCCTCTGTTGCCATTCTGCCGGAAGTAATTTCTATTTTACTGTATGCAGCATCTATCCTTTTTTGTTTCTGCCGTACCGTACGCGGCAGCCAGTCCATTCTCCTGATTTGGTCAAGAATAGCACCCCGAATCCGAAGGGAAGCATAGGTCTCAAATTTAACCCCTTTCCCATAATCGAATTTATCAATCGCGTCAATCAGCCCAAAAGTCCCATAGCTTACCAAATCCTCATATTCTACATTGTATCCTAAATAAATACTTAGCTTTCCAGCAACAACCTTCACAAGACCGGCATACTCTATTATGATTTTCTCCCGAAGCTCCTGCGTCGGCTTTTTTACATAATCCGCCCAAAGCTTTTCCTTTTCATCCTGCTCCATAAGAAACCCATGCCTTTCTGCTCATGCTGTTAAACATCATTCTATGCCTGCACTATGGGCAAACATTCAGTCTACCGAAAAGTCTTCTTCCTGCTGTGCCTCTTCTTCTGCAGAAGAAGTATCTGGCATATCATTCATGTTTTCTTCTGCTACTGCCTGCTCTCTTGTATACAAGGCGGCCCGCCCTTCTACATCACGGTTGATTTTCATGATAACTTTTCTTATAATAAGCCCAAGCAGATAAAAAGCTATTAAAGTCAGAAAAACCGTAATCAATGTGTGCAGTAAAGGAAAGTGGTAGACGATACAGGCAATGCAGACTGCAGAACCGGCAAGCAGCATAATAATCAAAGGTATATTTCTTCCTTCCATAGCCAAACTCCTATCTTATATCTTATATGGCGCCTTTCCTACCGATTTTACAAGCAGTTCCCCATTCTCCGGATAGAATTCAATTGTCCGGCCGGCATTTTTTCCGGTATCCTGAGCAATCACCGGAATCTGCAGGACTGCCAGCTTTGCTTTGACTGCTTCCACATTACGTTCTCCTACCCGAAGCATATCACTGTCTGATTTGAACGCAAACATCTGCGCACCGCCGGCAATTTTAGCTACCAATGCCCTTCGCGTTGCCCCTTTGGCAATCACTCTGCGCAAAAGCTCTTCAATGCCTGTGTCCGCAAACTTTGCAATATTGTCATTATTTTTTATTTTTGTGCTGTCCGGCAGCATGACATGCACCATTCCTGAAATTTTTTTTATCGGATCATACAGCACCACACCGACACAGGAACCAAGCCCAAGTGTTGTTATTGCATCAGGAGGCAGGCATATGTCCAGCTCTGCCATCCCTACTTTAATCATTCTTCCCATGTAGTTTCACCTTATAAGCCCAATGAAGACATAATCGCACTATACGACTCCATTGTTGGAATCAATAAAAAGAAGCCTTTGATGTCGTCAGCATCGTCCCTGCCAAACTCCGCCTGAATCATCAGAGCCTTGTCGCCAACCTTTCCGAACTCGATTGCCGGAACGCTTAAAATAGCACCTGCCATGTCAATCGCAATATATGGCACGCTGGACGAAATTGTCAGCCGTGTCAAATCCGACAACGAAGAAAGGTAAGCTCCTGTGATAATATTTCCGATTTCCTGTAGTGCAGAAAGCTGAATCTCATCCAGAGGCTGTTCATCATCAATTTCGCACCACATCATCTTTCTGAGCAGATGATAAGCTGCATTTTTTTCCATAATGAACATCATCATGCCTTCTACATCATCTGACAGTGTAAGCAGAATGCCGACTACAAGGTTTTCTGCTCCGCCGACGATGTCAGCCAGCTTAGAAAAATCACACAGTTCCGCTTTCGGCACCTTAATATCTATTTTCTGGTTCAATAGTTTTGCAAGCGCAGTAGCTGCATGCCCCGAACCAATATTTCCGATTTCACGCAGCACATCAAACTGCAGGTCATTCATTGAGTTGTACATGGTATCTGACATTTTTCACATTCCTTTCCCGCATAGCCGTAAGCCCTGCCTATTCCTGCTGGCAGGCCTTATGGCAGACAGCCTATAAAGCTGCCTCTGCTTCCTTTTCTAAAAAGATTCCTGCAATGTTCAAAATGGAAATCAAGCTGTCACCATTCTTGCCAACCCCTGCAAGATATGCCGCACGCTCATCATTGGCATTTTTTGCTTCCTTGTCAATCATATCATTTTCCAAAGTCAGCACTTCTTTTACTTCATCTACAATAATGCCAACCGAAGAATGTGCATCAGGCTTAATAATCAGGATTCTGGATTTTCCTGTAATTTCATCTGCCTCATAGTCAAATTTTAAACGGAGACTCATAACCGGAATGACTTCACCACGAAGGTTAATAACACCTTTGAAGTAATGCTGCGCCTTTGGCACTCTTGTAATGCGCTGCATTCTTACAATATTATCAATATACTGAATATCGATTCCATAATGCTCGTTTCCAAGCTCTACTACAATGTATTGCTTGCTTTCCTTTACGGATGCGCTTTCTGCCATAACCTGCTCCCCCTTACACCAAAGTATTGACATCAAGAATCAGAGCCACTTCACCGTCTCCAAGAATCGTAGCACCGCTGATCATCTTGCTGTTGTTGATAAATTTTCCGATCGACTTGATTACGATTTCTTGTTGTCCTATCAAGTTGTCAACTACGAAACCGGCGAGCTTATCACCTTTTGCTACAATAACAACTGTCAGATTTTCTTCCGGACTCTTTGAAGATTCTGCATCCAGCACTTCATTCAGCCGAATCAAAGGAATGACGTTGCCGCGCAGATGGATAACTTCTTTTGTCTGAACGTACTTCACATCAGATACCGGAATGTCCTCAATCGTCTGAATACTCCCAAGCGGAATCGCATATTTTTCTTTTCCGACTTCTACCATTAACGACTGAATAATAGCCAAGGTCAAAGGAAGGCTGATAATAAAATTGCTTCCCTGTCCAAGTGTGGTATGTACTTCTACGTCGCCTCCAAGACTTTCGATTTTTGTTTTAACGACATCAAGGCCAACGCCTCTGCCGGAAACATCAGAAATCTGCTCTGCAGTAGAAAAGCTCGGACGGAACAGCAAGTCAACAATTTCCTTATCTGTCATTGTTTCCGCCTGTTCTTTTGTGATAGTTCCTTTGGCAATTGCCTTGTTCCTTACTTTTTCCACATCAATACCAGAGCCGTCGTCCCTGACTTCGATTACAACATTGTTCCCTTCCTGAAATGCATTGAGGTAAATGGAACCGACTTCCGGCTTACCAAGCCTAGCACGCTCTTCGTTGCTCTCCAGACCGTGGTCTGCCGCATTTCTCAGCAGATGCATCAGCGGGTCACCGATTTCATCAATTACCGTACGGTCCAGCTCTGTCTCTTCACCGCTGATATATAATTCCATCTTCTTGTTCAGCTTCTTTGTCAGGTCACGGATCATACGTGGGAAGCGCGTCACTACGCTTTCCAACGGAACCATCCTTACCTTCATAACCGAAGTGTGCAGGTTCGTTGTAATCCGTTCCAAATATTCAATCTGTTCATTAAAAGCACTGTTTGCCTGTCTGGAAGCATCATCCGCATTATTGATGGAAACCAATCCGTTCTTTGCAATAATCAGCTCACTTACAAGATTCATCAAATCATCAAGCTTTTCAATATCAACACGCACGGAGCGGTTGACAATTGGCTTGCTTGTCTGTGCCGGCTGCTGTGTCGGCTTCTTTACTTCCTTTTCCTGAACAGGCTTTTCCTGTATCTCTGTACTTTCCGGCTCGGTCTCTTCCTTTTCACCTTCTGCAAGTATAATATTTTCCGGCGTAAGCTCTGAAAGTTCTACCGAATCTATTTCTGAAACCCTCAGCACTGCCTTTTCTATTGTTTCATGATCTGCTTTGGAAAGAAGAACTAGAGAAAAATCAAGGTCAAATTTTTCATCTTCGATATCCTGAACAGCAGGCTCTGATTTAATGATAGTGCCAAGCTCCTCCAATGTTTTAAACACAAGAAATGCCCTTGCTGCCTTTAACAGACAGGTCTCATGGACATATACCGTAAGGCCATATGCATGCTCTCCTGCATTTACTGCCTTTGTAACC
>CAJTZB010000131.1 GCA_910583815.1 uncultured Lachnospiraceae bacterium | reverse complement strand
TGCACCCTTTGCTCTAAGGCAAAAGATGAAGCAGACCGACAGCCTCTGTAAAAAGATTTGCAAGAGCATTTGGAAACATGCCAAGAAACACCGCGGCAGCCGCAAACACAATAAGCGGGGCAAGCATTAAAATGTTTGGCTCCTTCTTTTCCAAAACAGCATAATCATAAGACTCTCCCGGAAAAAATCCCTTAATTGTAATCGGAAGCAGGTAACCCGCTGTCAAAAGTGCGCTTACAAGCAGCACTGCAGGCCCAAGATACGCCGTAATTCCAACTCCTGCCTCCAATGCCCCAACACATAAATACCATTTGCTGATAAAGCCGCAAATCGGCGGGATGCCAATTAGCCCCAGTGATGCGACCGTATATGTCCACAATGCCACAGGCATTTCCTTTCCGATTCCACAAAGCTCTCCTACCTTTGTCTTTCCGGTCTTATAAATAATGGCTCCGGCATTTAAGAACAATGTGCATTTTAGCACAGAATGGTAAACGATATGGAGCAGGGAACCAATCAATGCAACCGGATGCAGCAGTGCAATCCCGAACAGTACATAAGAGACCTGACTGACAGTGGAATAAGCAAGCCGCTTTTTCAAAATCTGCTCCTTAAATGCCAACATGGAACCCATAAATACTGTAATCAGTGTCAGTGCAAGGAAGGCATACTGAACCCAAGTTCCTCTTAAATTATCTGCGCCGACCAGATAGAACACAACACGCAGGATGCCAAGCACACCACACTTTGTAATCATTCCGGAGAGTACTGCCGATGCGGGAGCCGGAGCAACCGGATGTGCCGAAGGCAGCCATCCGTGCATTGGAAACATGCCTGCTTTTGTTCCAAATCCGACAATCAGCAAAAACGCTGCAACTAACAAAAGTGTCTGTTTATCTGCCGGGATTCCGCCAGACAATACACCGCCTGAAACAAATGCAATATTCGCATCTGATACAGAATACAGCACTGCAAATCCAAATACCGCCATAGAAGCACCTGCTATCGAATAATACAGATATTTTTTTGCAGCAAAAATTGCTTCTTTTGTCATTGTATGCAGCACAAACGGCACAGAAAGCAATGTCATAAATTCATAAAACAGATAAAACGTAATCAGATTTCCGGCAAAACCCACGCCGGCCATCACACCAACCACCATCATATAAAAGCCATAAAAAGTGCTTCCGGACAAGCTTTTTGTGCTGCTTTCACCATGCTCTGCACTTTCTTCATGCTTCATATATTCAAAAGAAAAAATGCCAACCAGTAACCAGACCGCAGACAGAAGCCCTGTAAAAAGCATAGACAGCATGTCTGCCTTGAAAAGCACCGGCACCTTCTTCGTCAAATAGAACAGCACAGCCGAATCTGTTTCCGCCGTCCATGCAAAAACAGTAAACAGCAAATTGAGGACAAGCGCTGCCGTTACTATGATGCAGCGGCTTTTTCTGTTTATCCGCTCCCCTAAAAGCAGTATCAAAAGCCCACAAAGAACAGGGAAAAAGATAGGCACTGCAAACGGCAAGCTTTCCAGTATTTGATTCATCCTAACCTCTCCTTCTGCCGCAAGGCATGTGTATTCCCAAATCCGCGAAGCGGATTTGCAACTGCCGCCTGCGGCAATTTTTTAAGCAAACATCTGCATTCCCAGCCGTATTCCGTCCATGACCACATCAGAAAAAATACCAAGGAACAGGTTAAGGGCAGCAAATCCAAACATTGCAGCTGCAAATACCAACGAAGTCTTTTTTGCCGGAAGCTCTCTTCCAGGCGTATAAATGCAGATAACTGCACGGAAAAAGTAAATCGCATTCAAAACCGTGCTGACTGCAAGGACGACAAGCGTAACTGTCATCTTCGCCACGCTATTGTCCACCGCAGCAGTCGCAAATAATATTTTTGAAATAAAGCCCGCAAACAAAGGAATGCCGACCATAGAAAATGCACCCATCGTAAATGCTACGCCTGCCGCCTTATTCCGAAAACCGGATCCTCTCAGTTCCTTTCTTGTCGTATGCCCACCTGAAGCTTCGGCAAGCCCAGCAAGCGAAACAAACAGCATGGACTTTGCAGCGGAGTGCATCAATATATGGAACAGAGAAGCCATAACGCCTTCCAGGTTTCCAAGCCCGAAGCCCATATAGATATAGCCAATTTGGGCAACCGAAGAATATGCCACCATTTTCTTTACATCTTTCTGGAAAATAGCGCTTACTGAGCCCATAATCATACCTGCAAGGCCAAAAGCAAACAAAATGTCAACAATCCGGTTGGAGGAAATCACTTCCCAGCCAATCACGCGGAAGAAAATCTTCACAAGCAGGAAAATATACGCTTTTGATACAAGACTGGACATCATTGCGCTGGAAGACGGTGTGGAATATGTGTAGGCATCCGGCAGCCAGGAATGAAACGGAAACAGTGCGCTCTTAATTGCAAGACCAACACAGATTAATGCAATAATCACCGTCAAAGGCTCCGAATAAGTTCCTGATGCCATGCACTCCGCCACCGCCTGATGGATATTGGACATCAAAAGATGTCCTGTCACATCATAGAGCAGCGTGATCCCAATCAGCAAAAGACCGGAACCAAGCAGGCTCATCATCATGTACTTCGCGGAAGCGACAAGCGAACGGCCGTTTCCACGGATTGCAGTCAGGCCACACGCTGCAATCGTATTGATTTCCACAAAGACATATGCCGTAAACATATCGTTTGTATAGACAAGCGCAAGCAAAGAGCTAAGCAATAAATTTACCAAAGAATAGTACAGATTCTGTCTGCTCTCTTCTACGTCCTTTGCCAAAGCTTTCTCTCCTGCAAGCAGCGACAGTATCATAATCACACTGAAAAACAACGCCATAATGCCTTCCAGCACGCCGGCACGTACTTCGTTGCCCCAAGGTGCAGGATAATGCCCCATCATATAAACAAAGCTCTCTTCCATTGTGCAAGTATACCAAAGCACCCCGGCAGACATACACATTACAAGGATAACCAGCGTATAAGATACTGCTTTTGCCCACTTCCTTGGCAGGACCGAACAAAGCACTCCGGAAAAGAGGCAAAGCACAATGCAGAACAAGGGGAAATTCCAAATAAAGCCCATACTAATCACCATGCCTTTCTACAACCTGCGATATTTGTGCCGCAAGCACAAATTCGCGATTGAAAAATCCTTGATTTTTCAATCTATTTCCCCTCCTTTTTCACAATTCTTGAAATTTCATCAATATCAAGTGTGTGGTATCTTTGGTAAAGCCTTATCGTAAGGCTTAACATAACCGCAGTAACGCTCACGGATACCACAATGCCGGTCAGGACAAGTCCGCTTGGTATCGGATTGATATATGCTTCCATTTCCGTCACACCGTCTACGACAATCGGCGCAGACCGCCCTGCAATATAGCCTTTTGCAGCAAGGAACAGATAGACTGCGGTATCCATAATGTTTAAGCCCATGATCTTTTTTATCATATTCCTATGAAGCAGAAGCGTCGTAAAGCCAACGCCAAACAAAATCATTGCAACCGTTTCATAATAATTGGCAAGCAGCCTGGTAAGTGTCTCCCACATCCTACATGCCTCCTTTTCGGAACAATGCATAAAAACTGTACATCGTGCATGCCACAACCATGCCAACACAAATATTGAGCGGAAGAATCAGCCCTGCGCTGATCAGCTTTCCTGGCGTCCCTGCAGAAATAATGCTGTGCAGATGGTTTGCGCCAGTAAAGAACGAGTAGCATTTGGAAAATGCATAAAATGCAAGGGCAATCACGGAAATTGTAGAAAACGTCTTCATTGTAAAGAAACGCTCTGTCTTTTTAAACCCGAATGCATTCAGGTAAAGGATTAGTCCTGCCCCAATAATGGCTCCGCCGGAAAATCCGCCTCCGGGAGAAAGATGTCCATTAAAAATAACATAAATACCAAACAGCATGACAATCGGCACAACAATTCTCGCAACATACTGCAGGATGGCATCATTTTTTGGCTCATAAATACGGTCGTTTTCTTCTGCCCTCTCTTTTTTGGTTTTATCTTTTACGTCAATGCGAAGCAGAATCAGCACGCAGCACGCAGCAATAAACAGTACATGGGACTCTCCAAGAGTATCAAATGCCCTGTAGTCCAAAATCATTCCGGCGACAATGTTCACTGCCCCTGTTTCTTCCATGCCTTTCTCTATGTAACGCTCTGACACTTCATTATTGATTGGGTTGCTGGCATTCCCGAATTTTGGAAGGTTTGCCACAGTAATCAGCAAAAATACAATAATGCTGACGCAAAGAACCGCCGCAAGCAGTCCGTAAATTCGGCTAAAGTACTTCACGCCCCTTGTCTCCGGCCATTCTGCATACTGGGAAACTATCGTATCAGTCTCTTCTTTTCTGCGGTTCCATTTTGCTTCTTCAAAAAACTCTTCCCTAATGCGAGCGGCCGTTTTTTCTGTTTCAACAGCATAGCCGGCTTCTTCTCCTGCCTCTTTGTCCCCATTGACAAAATGTACGAGCCTCCGCCATGCTGTTTTTTCATAATCATCTCTGAGTCGGCTCATCTTCTTCTTCCTTTCTGTCATTCATTGCATGTATTTTCTTTAATGTAACGAAAAACAGGACGCTTGTCACGCCTGCGCCTACTGCTGCTTCTGTAATCGCCAAATCAGGAGATTCAAGAATAATCCAAATCATTGACATAATCACGCTGTATGACATGAAAATAACAATGGAAGTAAGCAGTTTTTTGCAAAGGCATACCGAAATTGCACATACAACCAAAAAGGTCAACAGAATAAATGTAAAAAACTCCATTATTCGTCCACCTCACATTCCTTTTTTAATCCCTCCGGATTTGTTGTGACCTCAAGCCGCGCAATCAAATGGCTTGCTACCGGGCTTGCAAACCAAAGGAACACAATAATCAGCAGAAGCTTTAATGTGGTAAAAGAAAGACCGTGAAACACCGCCACGCCAAGCAGACAAAGCATCAGCGCAAACGTATCACACATTGCCGCTGCGTGCATGCGGTTCAATGCATATTTGAATTTAAAGACGCCATAGGTAGCAACGCATACGATCGCCACGCCAAGGCACAGCAGAACTGCCGCTAAAAGAAACCTAATCCACTCCATTTTTCTCTTCCTCCTTTGCAGCCTCTTCTTTTTTCTTCCGTTCCACATAAACACCCATGTAGACTTTGGTCAGCACTACCACAGCAAGAAAGCTTATCATCGCATAAATCATTGCGACATCAATCAGATAGCCTTCTGAAAGCAGCACCGACATAATGGCAATAATAATCATTGTCATTGTGCCGATCATATTGATTGCAACAATACGGTCGGAAATCCTTGGTCCAATAATCGCACGTATCAGACACAAAAAAATACAGGCTGCCAGCACTACCATGCAGCCGGTAAGCAAAACATGAACTGCCTGTTCCATCCCACTGCCTCCTTATCTTTTGTGGCTCCTTGGAGCCTGTTTTCTGCCGCGTGCCTCTATTTTCCTAAGCTGCCTGACAAATGTGGAATCCTCCATTCCTTCTGCCAGATCTTTGTCCAGACAATGTACAAGATATTCGTTTCCTTCCAACGAAACCGTAATTGTCCCAGGTGTCAACGTAATGGAATTTGCAAGTACTGCACGGCTTGCCGTCTGCTTTAAATCCGTGCGGAAACGGACGAGCTCCGGTTCCACCTCGTATTTGCTCGTCATAATGTAGAAAATCACTTGTATATTTGCTTTGATGATCTCCCAGACCAAAATGGCTATATAACGTACTACCTTTCCGACATTGCAGAGTGCCCGCAGGTCTTTTTTAGGGCTGTAGTCCAGAAACTTACAGACAAACCAATAAAGCAGCGCAGAAATCACGGCGCCAATGAAAAAAATCTCCCAAGTAAACTGTCCATTGAAAATAATCCACAAAATTAAAAATATCGCATACATATTGCTCGCTTCCCTTTCTCCTATGCTAAAAGCACATACCGTGCTTTTGCGTTGCAGCCTGCTATGCAAATGCTTATTTCTTTAACCTTGTGTATTATACTATCCTTTTCAAATATAATCAAGTTAAGTTTTATTTAGGTAACTTTTCATGTTTTTCAGTGCAGATTTTTCCAATCTTGACACCTGTGCCTGCGAAATATGAATTTCATCTGCAACTTCCATCTGGGTCTTTCCTTGAAAAAAGCGCAGATTGATAATCATATTTTCTCTCTCATTCAGCTTGCTCATTGCCTCCTTAATCGAAAGCTCTTCGATCCAGTTTTCTTCTTTGTTCTTCTTGTCACTGACCTGATCCATCAGATACAATACATCTCCGGAATCGGAAAACACCGGCTCATAGAGCGACATCGGGCTTTGGATAGCATCAAATGCACTTAAAATATCTTCCCTTGGTATCCCGGTCTCCTTTGCAATATCTTCTATTGTAGGCTCCTTATCCATTCGTTTCTGAAGCATGTCCTTTGCATATATCGCCTTATATGCAATGTCACGCAAGGAACGGCTGACACGGATTGCATTGTTGTCCCTCAGATACCTCCTGATTTCCCCAATAATCATCGGAACTGCATAGGTAGAAAACTTTACTCCTTGTGTAATATCAAAATTGTCAATTGCCTTCATAAGTCCGATACAGCCAATTTGGAACAGATCGTCCACATTTTCATTGCTGCTTGAAAAACGCTGTATAATACTTAGTACAAGCCTTAAATTACCCTTAATATATTCTTCTCTGGCTTTCTTATCCCCCTGCTTTATCTTCAAAATCAGCTCTTCCTTTTCTGCATTTCCAAGCAGAGGAAGCTTTGCCGTATTGACCCCGCAAATTTCCACTTTATAGACCGCCATAAAAGATTCTCCTGCCTTTCCAAGTCTGTCTTACATAAGAATGTGCAATTTGGAAATAATTTATACGTCCAAAATTGCGAAGAATCGTCTATGAGAAGATGGAAGTTTTAGGAAGGATAGAATTAGGAAGAATAGAAACAGGCTGCCAGAAGAATGGGGTGTTAAAAACCCTTTCAGGGGAAAAACCGACACATGTATATGATTTTGCAAACGAGTTTGCAAAATC
>CAJTZB010000130.1 GCA_910583815.1 uncultured Lachnospiraceae bacterium | reverse complement strand
ATTTTATTTGCCATATGTACACCGACGCTACAAGTTCTTAATAAACAAAAAAAGTGCGCGAATGTTTTGCGCACTTTTTTCATCCCATCTTATCGGAATCCTCTGCGGAACAACCCCCTCCTCTCTTCTTCCATTGCAGTCTGCTGCCTTGCATTTTGATACTCTCTTATGGTGCGGTCCAGCTTGCGATAGCGTTCTTCCTCCATATTTTCCCGCTCTCTGAATAAATAATTCATTTCCTTCATTATTCTTTGTGCAATGCGCAGGTCCATCTCATCTAACAGGGCTTTGTTGTTCTGCATTAAAAGCTCCGTCATTACTGTTCCAAAAACTGCATAGCCCTGCTCATTTTCCAGGAAGAGTTCGGAAGGCTTGTCCTGCGCAAGCTTAGCCGGCAGATTTTCTTCCTGCTCTTGTGTACCTGTCAATTCCCTCAGTCTCTGCGCCTGCCTCCCAAGCTGCTGCTTTGGCATTTCTTTTTTATGTACAGGTACTGCCTCGCTCTCTTCATCCTCCTGCATATCCGCAAGGATTTTCTTCATGCGAAGTCTTATTATACGGCGTTCTTCCGCTTTTAAATCCATAACCTCTGTCAGCTTAGGCAGAAGCAGTTTAATCATCCGAAGCGTAAATCCTTCTTCCCTTAGCCTTTGGACATCCCTTAACAATGTCACCTCTGCTTCACGATAATAGCGCCTGTTTCCTTCGCTTCTTGGAATCTCCAGCCCTAACTGTTTTTCCGTTGACCGTAAAACACTTTGCTCTATCCCTATCATTTTCGCAGTCTCTGAAATACTATATTTTGCATCCGTTCGCTCACTCACTCTGTCATCATGCTCCTTTCGGCAACAAGCCATACTGTCTCCATCTATAATGATACCGAAGATTATGCCTGTCCACAAGACAAAACAGATAAAATTTTCCATTTTTCATCGACAAAAAAAGAAGCAGTCCTGCCTTTTCAGACAAGCCTGCCCTTTAGCGAAACTTTCGCCAATCTTTTATTTAATATCTTTGTTCAGACTGCTCCAAATTCCCAAATTTCTGAATCTGTCCCATCCATTTTAATTTCACAGTTCCAGTTGGGCCATTTCTCTGCTTACCGATAATCAGCTCGGCAACGCCCGGCTCCTCCGTATCTCTGTTGTAATACTCGTCACGGTAAATAAATATGACCATATCGGCATCCTGCTCGATTGCACCGGATTCACGCAAATCAGAAAGCATCGGACGTTTATCAGGCCGCTGTTCCACTGCACGGCTTAGCTGAGATAATGCAATGACCGGACAGTTGATTTCCCTTGCCAGCGCTTTCAAAGAACGAGAAATCTCCGAAACCTCCTGCTGTCTGGACTCGGAGCGCCCTCCTCCGCTCATCAGCTGCAGATAGTCAATAATTACAAGCCCCAGCTTTTTTTCAAGCTTCAGCTTACGGCATTTGGAACGAAGCTCTGAAATCGAAATACCAGGCGTATCATCTATAATCAAGCCGGATTCTCCGATATTTCTGGCACTTTCCATCAGATTGGCCCATTCCTCATCTTTTAGGTCGCCGGTTCGGATATTTTGGGAGTCTACTTTGGAATTCATTGCAAGCATACGGTTAATCAGCTGTTCCTTGGACATCTCCAGACTGAACAATGCCGTTGTAATATGCGAACGAACTGCAACGTACTCCGCAAGGTTCAAAACAAGCGCCGACTTTCCCATTGACGGCCTTGCAGCAATCAGAATCAGGTCAGAACGTTGGAACCCTGCAGTTTTATAGTCAAGGTCTCTAAACCCTGTCGCAATTCCTGTAATACGCCCCTTGCTTTTTGCCGCTGCTTCAATATTACGGAGCGTCCGGAATACAACATCTTTAATATCCTCATAATCTCCGCTGCCACGGTTCTGGATAATACCAAATACCTGTTTTTCGGTCTCCTCCAGCACCGTATCAATACGCTCCTTGTCCAAATAACAAGTATTTGCAATCGTTTCTGTAATCTTAATCAAACGTCTGGAGAGCGCCTTTTCTGCCACAATATCAGCGTAATATTTTATATTTGCAGATGTCGGAACCGCATCGGTCACGTCGCGGATAAATTCCATGCCACAGACTTCAGGTGAAACATCCTTCTCCTTCAGTTTATCCAGAATCGTAATGAGGTCAGACGGACGTCCCTCATTATAAAGCTCTATCATGGCTTCAAACAGGACGCCATACTGACGGATATAAAAATCATCCGGCTTCAGGCTTTCGGATGCTACAACAATTGCTTCTTTATCCATAATCATGGAACCGATTACCGACTGTTCTGCTTCTTTGCTATGCGGTTGTACTTTCTTAATGAGAGCCTCTTCCATGACTTTCCCCATTCTCTGACTGTTCTTATGCTTCCTCTACTTTAACTGTAACTTCTGCCGTTACTTTCGGATGCAGGCGAACCGGCACATGGTAAGTGCCAAAATTACGGATTGGCTCTGCAAGCTGAAGTTTTTTCTTATCCACTTCCAACTTTAGCTGTTCCTTGATTGCGCTCGTAATTTCTTTTGTAGAAACGGAGCCAAAGGTACGTCCGCCCTCACCGCCCTTCATTTTCAGCATAATACTGCCTGCCTCAATCTGCGCAGCAAGTGCTTTTGCTTCTTCAAAAATTGCCTGCTGGCGTTTTTCCTCCGCCGCCTTCTGCTGTTTTAATTCATTTAGGCTTTTTGCCGTTTTCTCCACACCAAGCTTCTTTGGCAAAATAAAGTTTCTGGCATAACCGTCGCTTACTTTAACGATGTCTCCCTTTTTCCCTAAGCTTTTTACATCTTCTAATAAAATAACTTCCATACTAAATTTCCCCTTTCTCCGTCATCTCACGTAAAACTGCCTTCACACGCTCCATTGCTTCTTCTATGGCACAATCTTCAAACTGTGTACCGGCAGCACTCATATGCCCACCGCCGCCGATTTTCTCCATCACTACCTGCACATTCAATTCATCAATGGAACGAGCACTGACATAAATCTTATCATTGAATTCCGTAAAAACAAACGATGCTTTAATATTGTCGATATCAAGCAGGTCATTTGCTGTCTGTGCCGCAACGACTGTCGGGCTTTCTAGTCCTTTGCTTTCCGAAACTGCAAATATATAATACTCCATAAAAACTTCAGAAGATGAGATTGCTTCTGCTTTTGCCTGATATTCCGCAAAGTTGGTACGGAACAGCTTACGGATTTTTGTAACATCCGCACCGTTTCTTCTTAGGTAAGCAGCTGCCTCAAATGTACGCACTCCGGTCTTTGTCAAGAAATTATTTGTATCAATCATAACTCCTGCATACATTGCATCTGCTTCCAGAGGCTTTAATTTAAAGCCCTCACCAATATACTGCAGGATTTCGGCTACCATTTCACAAGTGGAGGATGCATATGGTTCAATATAGGAAAGCACTGCATTTTCAATTGCCTCTCCTGTCTGCCTGTGATGGTCCAAAATTACAATCGTCTTTGTCAGGCCAAGCAGTTCCTTACAGTCCGTATAATTCGGACGGTTGACATCCACAACTACAAGCAGTGTATTATCATCCACAAGCCCCTGCGCCTTTGCCCCAGTCAAAAACATATCCTCTTCATATTCCGGATTGTTCTGAAAGCGTTCCAGCATGGGCCGAATAGAGCCAATCACATCAGAAAGAACAATATGCGCCTTTTTCTCCAATGTTTTTGCAACACGGTACACACCGACTGCCGCACCAAGCGCATCAATATCTGCAAGGGAATGTCCCATAATTACGACACGTTCCCTGTTTTCAATATATTCTTTCAATGCATGTGCCTTAACTCTTGCTTTGACACGCGTATTCTTTTCCATCTGGACGCTCTTTCCGCCATAATAGGAAATCTTCTCTCCATCTTTGACAACTGCCTGATCACCGCCGCGTCCAAGTGCCAAATCCATTGCGGAACGTGCAAGTTCATAGCTCTTTGTATAGGTTGGAGCGCCGACGCCAATGCCAATAGAAATTGTAACGGAAAGCTCATAAATATTCAGGTTACGGATTTCCTCCAAAATGGAAAAACGGTTTGTCTCTATAACATTCAGATATTTTTGCTTAAATACAAAAATATATTTGTCCTTTTCCAGCTTCTTTAAAATTGCATCGATGCTCGACATATACTTGTTGATTTCGCGCTCCACCCATGCCGTAACAAGCGAACGCCGCACCTCATCTGCACCTTCAAATGCCTCTTCATAATTGTCGATATAAAGCAATCCAACAATCATTCTTTCTTCTGCATTCTCTTTTTTCAAAGAGATAATTTCGGTCTCATCATAAAGATAGACTGCCATCAGCATATTGGAAGTAGGCTGTCCTTCAGCTTCTGCCTCCCAGAGCGCATCCTCCTGATATTCGTCCATATCAAGCAGGCGGAGTTTTGCACGGTAGTTTCTTCTGCCATGCACAATCGAAAGCGTCACGTCCTCTTCTATGGTCGGGAGCGTCTCCAGAGAAAAGTCCTGAAATACCTCTTTTACAGAACGTCTTGCCGCCTTATCAGACCCAATAATGTCTCTCAGCTCATCATTTGCCCAGATCAAATGGCCTTCCATATCAAGGATTCCATATGGGATGTCCAGCTCTTTTAAAAATGCATGCTGCACCTGCCCATAATCCACAGCAAAACGTACAAGCTCTCCCATAATGTAAGCTCGCTTAAAGACAAACAAAAGCAGCACAATCAGAAAATAAACAGCAGTATAACAGAGCATAATAAGCGCTGCGGTCCTGTTTACGATATAAATGCTCAGTACCATGCACAAAAGCAATGCCGTTAAGTAAAGAGGCCATTGAAGATAACCCTTTAATGCACCTGTCAGTTTCAGCCTGATTTTTTCTCTTTTCATTCCAATCTCCATTCCGAAAACATTTGCATTACAGCGACTGCTGTTTCAAAGTTCTCTGCCGGATAATGCAGCACGATTTTTATTCATCACAATATTTCTTTACAATAACTTCAAACTCTTCCCTTGCTTCCGTAAAGGCTTTTAACAGTTTAGGAGAAAAGACGCCGCTCTGCCCATTGATAATCATCTGAAAAGCCTTATCTGTCGTGTATGCCGCCTTATAAACTCTTCTGGAAGTAAGGGCGTCATACACATCTACCAGAGAAACAATCTGTGCCGCGATGCTGATTGCCTCTCCTCTTAGGCCGTCCGGATAGCCGTTTCCGTCATATTTTTCATGATGATGCCTGGCTATATCATAAATATAGTCATAAAATTCCTTATCATCCAGATGAATCAGCTTTTCTATAATTTCTGCACCTTTTGTCGTATGGGACTTTATGATTTCATATTCGTCCTCTGTCAGCTTCCCGGCCTTTAATATGATGTTGTCGGGAATTACTATCTTCCCAATATCATGCAGCAGGGACGCCCACCCAATGACCTCCAGCTTTTCTTCTGTAAGCCCATATTCCGGATACAGTTTCATAATGCTTCTTCCAAGACAGATGGAAAATGCCTGAATCCTTTTCATATGCTGCTCCGACTCCAAGTTCCTGAACTCTACAACATTGCTTAAGGAACCCACCAGAACCTCATTCATATGCTTTTGCTTCTCTGCCATCAGCTTCAGCATTTCATTCTGCTTTTTGAGCTTTTCCGTCTGAGTTTTTACTGTGGCCTCAAGCTGTGTTTTATATTGGAATACTTCAATTACGTTATCCACCAGCTGTTTTATTACATCCGGATGGAACGGCTGCCTAATATAGCTTACAATGCCATATTTATAGCCTTTTTTCTCATATTCCGCCGTTTTGTCGTCTGTAATCATAATAAACGGTATCCGGGTCAAAAACTTTTTCTCACTCAGCATCTGCAGCACCTGAAAATTATTTTTTGCCGGTATCATAAGATTGAACAAGACAACCGCAAGCGAAGCAGCATGCTTTCTTAAAACCTCTATTCCCTCTTTTTCTGTTGAAATCTCCAGAATTTTATATTTGTCCTGAAATATCTCAACCAGCTTTTTACGGTTGGCATCATCATTTTCTAAAATTAAAATGGAATCTCGCGGCATTTCTTATCGCCTCCTTTTCTGTTTCATAGTTTGACCATAACAACACTCTTACCTTTCAGCTTAAAATAAACTCTCGTTACCTGTGCCGGCAGCATATATTTCATATTGTTTATTTCAATAACGCTTCCTTCATAGGCACTTCCTCTGACCGTAACCATCTTCACTTCCTGGTCGGTCAGACTGGCAAGCTTTGATATATCCGCATCCAAATCTGCAAGTTCTTTGTTCTTTGTAACAATGGCAGCATTCAGTTTCTGAATAAGCAGGATTACCTGTTCCTTGCCTGCCGAAGCATTCTGTAAAATCCTGTTCCATTGTTCTTCCAATATGGACAGTTCACTTAAAATCCGCTCTCTTCTTCCCGCAAACTGTTCCTGCTG
Source organism: uncultured Lachnospiraceae bacterium (assembly GCA_910583815.1). GTDB lineage: Bacteria > Bacillota > Clostridia > Lachnospirales > Lachnospiraceae > SIG299. Next base: position 665 of record CAJTZB010000130.1, on the reverse strand, counting down.
TTTATTATAAAGGACATTCCTTCCGACTTCCAAAAACGTTTTTATATGGGTCTTATTTCCAAGATTATACGTATCCACTCCTCTTATTGCACGAAGCCTGCCTCCAAGCAGCATCCCTTTGCTTCCGGATACAATAACCTTTCCCAATGTATTTATCATGCTGTTCATAATATAGTTAGCTTTGATATTTCCGTCGGCATTGATATTGGCCGCCTCAAAAAAGCTGCCGGACACTTCTCCTTTAGCTTCGATAAAGCATTCATTCTTGGAACAGCTTCCTCTTTTTATCATGACATTGCCGCCTGCAATGAGCCTTCCTGCTTCTACATTATATTCTACAATAATGTCTCCTGTCGCCTTAATGCAGCCTCCGGAGTATACACTGCCAATTACATATACGGAACCATCCACTTCCAGTTTTCCTGTAACAGCAGTTACATCTTCCCGTACCACCAATATATTGGTAATTGTGATACGCCCGGCTGTATATTCAAATTTGCCGTTCATTCTGGAAAGATATGTCACACCATCATCTGCTATGGTAAAACCTACACCTCTGATGGGCTTTTTCTCTGTTCCATTTTCGGCATGTATGGATTCACCATAAATATTCTTTCCGCTGATACCTTTCTCAGCCCGGTGATAGACGGCTATCTTTTCCCCTT
>CAJTZB010000129.1 GCA_910583815.1 uncultured Lachnospiraceae bacterium | reverse complement strand
AAGGGGGAAATTCTGCCCTTCATCGACCGTGTTGCCATCTGTACACCAACGCTATTGTTTCACTATAAAATTGTTGCGGCTTTGGTATTAGCTCAAGTCCTTCTTCCCATGCCTGTATGGCTTCTTCATATCGTTCTTCTTCCTCAAGCCAATTGCCTCTTTCAGCAAATTCATCTAACTTCGCCCTGAGTGCTGGCGTTATTTCTTCAAATTTTTCTTCATCTTTTTTCCTTTTTGAAAATAATCCCATACTAAACTACCTCCGTCCAGCATCGGTGTACAGACGCTAAATATTTTGCTTAAAATATTTAGCTGTCACCTGCAATGCATATTTATTGACACATGTTCAGTGAGCCACAATTCTGAAAGGCAAATAATGAAAAAGAGCATTCAGACAGCCCTCCAAATGCTCTTCTTTCTTCTTTTCCGCCTGCACGTTGTGCTTATTGCTCTTCCCTCTTTGCCGCGTCCTTTTTTTTACGCAGCGTTGCCCCAAGCACAGCTGCTCCTGCTACAACTGCTACCATAAGAATAAACTGGAGTCCTGAACTTAAAAATTCATTTAATAATGGCATTTTCATCTTCTCCTCTTCTTTGTCTTTTTAGTGATGCAGACAGAAAACCCTGCACCGGCTACTTGCGGTTTGCAAGCTCTGTAAGCAGTTCCTGCCAGCTAAGCCCTCGTACTTCTAGCAGAACCGTCAGATGATACAGGAAATCTGCTGCCTCATACCGCAGCTCCTGATTGTCTGGATTTTTTGCTGCGATAATAATCTCTGTTGCTTCTTCTCCGCATTTTTTTAATATTTTGTCAATCCCTTTGTTAAACAGGTAGTTTGTATAGGAACCTTCCTTTGGATGCAGCTTCCTGTCATGAATCACTGCCGCCAATTGCTCCAATACATTAGAGCTGTCATCTGTCTCATGCTCTGCCGGAAGCAGCTCCCTGTAAAAACAGGAGCGGTTACCGGTATGGCATGCGGCTCCAACCTGCTTTACCTTGGCAAGCAGAGTATCGTTGTCACAGTCAATCAAAATTGACTTGACGTACTGACAATGCCCTGAAGTGTCACCTTTCCGCCACAGTTCGTTTCTGCTTCTGGAATAATAGGTCATTCTTCCTGTCTGTATAGTATTATTATACGCCTCTTCGTTCATGTAAGCAAGCATTAAAACTTCCTTTGTCTTATAATCCTGCACGACAACCGGAACCAGCCCATTTTCTCCTTTTTTCATCTCAGAAAACGGAACTTTGCTCTCATGCGTCCTGACCGGAATTCCACTATCCTTTAAAGCAAGCTTTACTTTATATGCGTCTTTTCCTCTATAAAAATTTGTAGCAATCGAAATAACACCATCCATCTCTAATAGGCTTGTAATTGAGTTCCTTTGCAGACTGTCTCGTATCATTACAGGAATCGGCGCCTCGCCAAGTTTTACAACAACCTCCGGAGTAACTGTCACATGTTTTGCCATGATGCCATACACTCCCATAGCGTGGTATTCTTCACATTTTTTTACAATTTCAGAAAGGCGTTCTTCTTTATAGTCATAACCGCAGTTGATACAAGCAAATATCTTATCATTGCCAAGCTTTGCGACTGCTGCTGGCAGCAACGATTCCTCTGCCATATAATCTATATCAAGCACAAGTTTCTCTGCTCCTGTATAAGCAAGTTTTTTGGCATCTTCCAGACGTTCTATATAGCCTCCTGCAAGATACGGCAGATCCGTTACCGAGCGCAGTTCCCTCAAAATCCCAAGCAGTTTTTCTTTTTCCTTTTCTTCCTTAGAATACCCATAGACAAACAGGCCATCTACTCCATTTATATCATAGGCTGACGCAAGTGCAAGCACCGATTCTTTTGTTTCATTTTGTGTATCAATGTATGCGATGATTTTCTTTTCTTCCATATGTTCCCCATTCTGCGCAAGTTAAGCTGCATGAAAACGTGCCACTGCACTTTTTAAATCTACCTTTTTTTCATAAAGCGCTTTCCCAAGGACTGCTCCTTCAGAGCCAATTCTTGCAAGTGCCTCTAAATCCTCCAAAGAAGAGATGCCACCCGATGCTATTATGCCGCTTCCGACTGCTGCAATCATCCGCTGCGTCTGGGACAGATTCGGCCCGGCAAGCATACCATCTTTTGCAATATCAGTATAAATGATGTTTTTTATTCCAAGTTCTTTCATCTGCATCGCAAGTTTTACAGCTTCTATACTGCTGACTGTTTCCCAGCCATGTACAACAGCCATGCCATCTTTTGCATCAATTCCGATCACAATTCTGTCTGCCCCAAACCTCTGCAGTGCTTCCTTGACAAAAACGGCGCTTTCCACTGCCCTTGTCCCAAGAATGACCCTGGTTATCCCAATATCAAACAAATGCTCCATATCACGGACAGTACGGATACCACCTCCAATTTCTACCGGAATATGGACAGTCTCCAGAATTTTTGCCACTGCCTCTTCATTTACGCCCATTCCGCGCAACGCGCCGTCCAAATCTACCACATGAAGATATTCTGCACCATCTGCTTCAAACTGTCTGGCAATACAATGTGGTTCTTCGGAATATACTGTCGTATCCTGAAATACGCCTTGTCTTAATCTTACACACTGACCGTTCTTTATGTCAATCGCCGGATAAAGCCTCATATGGTTATTTCCTCCCTTTGCAGATGCTGATTCAGTCAGCGCCTCTCCTTAGAGCATCCCTTTGGCAGAAAGCACGCCCATAACTCTTTCCTCTTGTGCCGCTGCTTCGTCAAGCGCCCTTGCAAATGCCTTAAATGCCGCCTCCAGCAGATGGTGGTTGTTTTCTCCGGCAAGCTGCTTTATATGCAGGTTCATTTTAGCATTGACTGCAACCGCATAGAAAAACTCTTTTGCCATTTCCGTATCAAAATATCCAACACGGTCCGTTGTAAATTTCATATCAAAGTTCAGATACGGCCTCCCTGACAAATCAGCGGCGCAAAGGCAAAGTGTCTCATCCATTGGCAGGATACTGCTTCCATAGCGCCTGATTCCCTTTTTGTCGCCAAGCGCCTCTGCAATCGCCATTCCAAGCACAATACCGGTATCTTCTATCGTATGATGGCTGTCTACAAACAAATCACCCTCTGCAGTCAGCTTCAAATCAAAAAAACCGTGCCTCGCAAACGAAAGCAACATATGGTCAAAAAAGCCAATGCCGGTAGAAACACTTGCCTCTCCTGTTCCATCTAAATTGAATTCCAATGAAATTTTAGTTTCCGAAGTTTCCCTTGTAAGTTTTGCTGTTCTCATAAAGTGAAGTCTCCTAATTAGAGTTCCGCAATCGTCCTTCCAGTGCACATATACCTAGCTTCATTTTCGTTCGCTCCTGCTCCGTAAATGAAGCTGTGCACTGTGCGGACTGTTTCTGTTTTTAGAATTCCGCAGCAGCCATTTCCGGCACACGACATACTAGCTCAGTTTTATGCGCATAAACTGCTCATAAAACTGAGCTGTGCGCCGTTCAGGCTGCTGCTGTTTTTAGAGTTCCGCAACCGTCTTATTTTCCTTTTCCAAAGCGTGCTGCTACCGAGTTGGCGTGTGCGGTCAGACCTTCTGCCTCGGCAAAGCGGATAATGTCTTCATGAACCTGCTGCAGCGCTTCCTTGGAGTATGAAATAATGCTTGATTTTTTGATAAAGTCATCAACACTAAGCGGGGAAAAGAACTTTGCCGTACCATTGGTCGGAAGCACATGGTTTGGCCCGGCAAAATAGTCGCCAAGCGGCTCGCTGGAGTATGGTCCAAGAAAGATAGCTCCGGCATTCTTAATTTCCGTCATAACCCTAAATGGGTCTTTTGTCATGATTTCCAGATGCTCGGATGCAATTTCATTGACTGTATCAATTGCATCCTCCATTGTTTCTGCTATAAGTAAATATCCGTAATTATCCAGTGATTTCTTTAAAATATCTGCCCTTGACAGACACGGAACAAGGCGCCCGACTTCCGCATTTACCTGTTCGGCAAGCTCCTTGCTTGTCGTAACCAAAATGGCACTTGCAAGCTCGTCATGCTCTGCCTGTGAAAGCAGGTCTGCAGCGACATAGCGTGGATCTGCAGTTTCGTCTGCCAGTACAAGGATTTCGCTAGGCCCTGCCACCGAATCAATGCTCACATGGCCATAAACTGCCTTTTTTGCCAGAGCCACATAAATATTTCCCGGTCCTGTGATTTTGTCCACCTTGGGAATGGACTCCGTGCCAAATGCCAAAGCAGCGATTGCCTGCGCGCCACCGACTTTGTAAATTTCCGTAACCCCCGCCTCGTGTGCTGCAACCAAAGTCCCCTCATAAACCGAACCATCCGATGCAGGCGGAGTTACCATCACAATGCGTTCTACACCTGCGACCTTCGCCGGAAGTACATTCATCAGCACCGACGACGGATATGCTGCCTTTCCACCCGGAACATAGACTCCGACGGAAGCAAGCGGTGTTACTTTCTGCCCAAGCAAAATGCCGGACGGCTCCGAATCAAACCAGCTGTACTGCTTTTGCTTTGCATGATATGCCGTAATATTGACGGCTGCCTTTTTTATAACCTCCAGCAAATCTTGCGGAAGCTTCTCATATGCCTGCCTGATTTCTTCTTTGGTGACACGTATGGTCTGCTCTGTCAGCCTTACATGGTCAAACTTCTCCGTATAATCAAACAGTGCCTTATCTTTCTGCTTTTTTACAGTTTCCAGAATTTCCGCTACCCTTGCCGTCTGCTCCTCATACTGGTTCGGGCTGCGTTTTAACAGCGTCTCCAATATGTCTTTTCTTGTTTTCTCATTTAATGCAATCATCCGCATCTATGTCTCCCCTCCTTTCCACTTCCGAACCCCCTCAATAATCTGGGCAATCCGTTCATGCTCTATCTTCATGCTGACCTGATTCACCACCATCCTTGCAGAAAGGGGATAAATTTCCTCCAGTACCATAAGCCCATTCTCCCGCAATGTAGAGCCGGTTTCAACAATATCTACAATAACCTCAGCAAGCCCTACAATGGGCGCCAGTTCAATTGAACCGTTCAGCTTAATGATTTCTACGGTCTGATGCTTTTTATTAAAAAAGTAATCCTTCGCAATATGCGGATATTTTGTTGCCACACGAATCAGCCTGCCATTCTGCAGCAGAGCCTTTGCATGCTCCGGTCCTGCTACGCACATACGGCAGCACCCGATTCCAAGATCCATTACTTCATAAATGTGTTTCTGTTCCTCTAAAATCGTATCCTTTCCGACAATTCCGATGTCTGCCGCCCCATACTCCACATAAGTCGGCACATCATTTGCTTTTGCCAGAAAAAACTTTAGTTTCTGTTCCTCATTTACAAAAATCAGCTTTCTGGAAGCTTTATCTTTCATCTCTTCGCAGGTAATCCCAATTTCTTCTAAAATGCGCAGTGTTTCTGTGGCAAGCCGCCCTTTTGCCAATGCAACTGTCAAATATTCCATATCATTTTCCGCCCTATTCTATATGCAGAGCTTTTGCTCTGTCTGCTCTTTCAGGTTCCATACCGTGACCTCATGAAACGTCCCAGTCTGCGCCCTTGCCACATGCAAAATACCTCCTGCACCGATTCTTGCGGCATACTCCATATAATCTTTCTTTTCCCATCTTCCCTGGCTCTCAAGCAGCGTAACAATAAGCCCATCTCCCCTGAACTGCTCTGCCAGTACAGCTGCTTTAGAGAAGCATTCCTTCTCATATAAAATCAGAGTACTGTCTGCCTCCTTTTCAGGGAGCAGGCCCTGCCGCTCCAAAGCCGTAAGCAGCTGGTCAGAACAGATTGCAATGCCAATCGCCGGTGCAGGTTTTCCAAACTGTCCAAGCAGCTTATCATAACGGCCTCCTGCAGCTATGGCATCTCCTGTTCCATGTGTATAGGCACGGAACACAACTCCTGTATAATAATTGTACTGATTCAGCATTCCCAAGTCATAAGTGACATACGGTTCCTTGCCATAAGAAACAAGCGCCTTATGCACCTGTTCCAACCGCTCAAGAGCCGCAATTGCCCTCTCATTCCTCGTCATCGTCTTCATATGCTGTACGGTTTCAATTCCCCCAAACTGTTCTGACAGTTTCAGAAAGATCTGCTTTAATTCTGGCGAAAGCTCTTTCTGACTCATTATCTGTTCCACGCCAAATATATTTTTTGACTCAATCAGCGTCCGAAGCTCTTCGCTTTCTTCCTCTGACATCCCAGCTTCTTCTGCAAGTGCCCGAAAAAAATCCGCCTGCCCAATTTCCACCTGAAATTTCGTTAGGCCGCTTACCTTTAAGCAGTTAATCATCAAAGCCACCATTTCGGCATCTTCTGCCGCACCGGCTCCGTTTATAAGCTCTGCGCCAATCTGGGTGCTTTCCTTTAGCTTTCCCTGATAAACGGAATAGTTCCGGAACACACTGCCGCAATAGCAGAGCCGGAGAGGAAGCTCTTCCTGCCTGAAATATTTTGCAACACAGCGTGCAATCTGCGGAGTAATATCCGGACGAAGCACCAGTGTTTCACCATCCCTGTCAACAAACTTATACATGTCTCTGGAAGGAAGCGTGCCGCGCTCCTTATGGAAAATATCAAAGTATTCAAACATTGGGGTCGTTATCTTTGAAAAACCATACTGACGCATCTGTCCTTCTATATGGCGCTCTACCTGCTCTTTTCTCCAAAGCTCCATATAGTAAATATCTCTGACACCTTCCGGTGTATGTAATAAGGCATCCTTCAACTCGCCCTCCGTTCCGGCGTCACTTTTATGTATTACAGCGCTGCCATGTTAATATATGAAAAGAATTATAGCCTACAAACCGCCTGCTTGTCAAGCTGGTCTGTTTTCCAGGTCTCTTTGTAGCGCATTCAAATATGGCACGAATACGCCACCTGCTCCTCTTTTGATTTCATAATCCTCTTCTAACTCTTCAAAGCGAAAGCTTTTTCTGCCTCCATCCAGCATTCTCTTCCAAAATTCCCAGAGCTTTTCAAAACGCAGGTAATAGTACTTGTCTTTTTTTGAAAAGTAAAGCAGCAGGAATGCAACGCCCCCCTGCTCTTCAAATTCCCGCATAAATTTCACCTGATGCTCATGCACATTCTGAAGTGCAAATGTGTCATAGGCACACTCCTTGGCATCAAAGCAGACCGGGACTCCCTGTACAACACCTATGTAGTCCACGGTA
>CAJTZB010000128.1 GCA_910583815.1 uncultured Lachnospiraceae bacterium | reverse complement strand
TTTTAATTGGAAGGTCTGCTGCCACAAGACGCTGCATTTCCTGCTTCACCAGCTGTATATTCTCTTCATTCAGCTCAACGCTTCCATCAATTTCCCCATAGATTCCGTTGCCGATGCTATGTTCAATTCTTACTTTGTCAATGGAAGACTTTCCGCCAAATACCGTATAAGCTGCTCTCAAAAACAGCAAAATCAGACCACGGACATATGTCTTATTTCCGGCATCCGTTGCCATTGTCAAAAACTCTACCGTTGCGCCGTCCGGTGCTGTCTTAGTTAATTCCCTTAAATTTCCATTCACAGAAGCTACAATAATTGGATGAGCATAGTTTCCTGCAACATCCTTACTGATTTCGAGCAAAGTTGTTCCACCTTCGTAAGTTCTTTTTTCACCATTTAATATAATATTCATTCTGATTTCCATTCCTTTCTATAACTTGTGAGCCAGAGCCGCAGCTTTTATCAGCAAAAGCTCCTGCTGCAGTTCCTGCTCTCGCTCTTTTGTTTTTTTTGTTTCTTGCATGGAAAGCTTTAACAATACTTCCTCACGCAGTTTTTTCTCTCTTGCAAGGAATTCCCCAAATACTTTTCTATCTTCTATTGCAAGCTCTTTGCCATATACATAATAGCATTCTTGTTCATAGTGCTGTAAAACATCCGTCTTTACCGCATGTATCAGCACATAAAATTTTTCCTCCTCCTTTATCATACGCTCCATTGTGATTTTATAGCCCGAATTATGTAACCAATGGCGCACCAATGCCACCTCCGACTGAGGCTGCAGCACCAGTTCCTTTGCCGAAGCAGTCACATCCGGAAATTCCGACAGGATATTCAACATCAGCAGACCGCCCATACCGGTCAGCAGAAGTGTGTCCGCTTCTCCTTCAGAAAACGACGCCAGGCCATCAGACAGCCGCAGAGAAATCTGTTCCGTAAGCCCATACAGTTCCACATTCTGCTTTGCTCGCAGCAATGGTCCCGGATGGACGTCTGCTGCAATGGCAGATGGTGCAATCCCTTGTCTGCACAAATAAATGGAGGTATAGGCATGGTCACAGCCTATATCTGCCACCCGATTGCCCCTTGTCACAAGCCCTACTGCTGCCAAAAGCCGTTCTGATAGCTGCATCTTTCTGTAAACCCTTTCTTTCTTATTTGTCAGTCCAAATAATCCTTAAGCTTTCTGGAGCGGCTTGGATGCCTGAGTTTCCGAAGTGCTTTGGCTTCAATCTGGCGAATACGTTCTCTCGTCACATTGAACTCCTTGCCCACCTCTTCCAGCGTCCTTGCCCTGCCATCGTCTAGGCCGAAACGAAGGCGTAATACTTTTTGCTCCCTGTCTGTCAGTGTATCCAATACTTCTGACAGCTGCTCTTTTAACAAAGTAAAGGCTGCCGCCTCCGACGGTGTCGGCACATGGTCATCCTCTACAAAATCACCCAAATGACTGTCTTCTTCTTCTCCAATTGGTGTCTCAAGCGATACCGGTTCCTGAGAAATCTTCTGGATTTCCCTTACACGTTCTACCGGCATATTCATCTCTTTTGCAATTTCCTCCGGAAACGGCTCCCTTCCGTACTCCTGCAAAAGCTGTCTCTGTACACGAATCAGTTTATTGATAGTTTCCACCATATGGACCGGAATACGGATGGTGCGCGCTTGGTCGGCAATTGCCCTTGTAATGGCTTGGCGAATCCACCATGTCGCATAGGTCGAAAATTTGAAACCTTTATGATAATCGAACTTTTCTACTGCCTTAATCAGTCCTAAGTTGCCTTCCTGGATCAAATCAAGGAACTGCATGCCACGCCCGACATAGCGCTTTGCAATGCTGACTACAAGACGCAGGTTTGCTTCAGACAGGCGCTTCTTTGCTTCTTCGTCTCCCTGCACCATGCGTTTTGCATACTCCAGCTCCTCATCCGCAGAAAGCAGCGGCACCTTTCCAATTTCTTTCAGATACATGCGAACCGGGTCTTCCAGACTGACACCTTCCGGAATCGACAAATCGATGTTCGTCAAGTCCTCCGGCTCTTCGTCTGACAAAAGCATCGGATCATCATCCGGCAGAAGCGCCGCGTCCAAATCATCCTCAAAATTTGACATACGAAGTACATCTACATTATTTGCTTCTAAGAATTCATAGATTTTCTCAATCTGGTTAGCATCCAGTTCAGTATCTGCAAGAAAGTCGTTGATTTCCTGATACTCCAATACATTCTTCTTTTTTTTCGCATACTCCAACAGTTCTTTCATTTTTCCAATAAACTTATTTGTATTCTCTTCCATCTTTTCTCCATCCTTTTTTGGAAAGTATGCATTTTCCGAAAAACGAACACATGCTTTGCCCTCATTGAACATTGTAACCATCATTCCGCCAAATATGCGGAACAGCCGCCTATTCGGGAATATATTCAGGAATAGGGAAGTTGTTTTTATAGCGGTTTTTTTCCTCAATCAGCTTCTGAAAGCGTTCTATATCACCTGATTCCATTGCTTTTTCAATTTCCTGCTCAATGGCCGACTGTTTTACCCTCCGTACCGTGTCCTCAAACGCCTTTTTCTGTCCCGCCGCGTCCATCTCCTCCCTGAAACCTGTCTGAAACAGCTCTGCCGCCCTTGTCTGCTCCTCCTTATCTTCAAAATGGCTGACAATTCTGGCAGGGCTGATATTGCCTTCCTGTTCATACTGCGCAAATGCCATTGATGCAATATCTTTAAAAAAGCCTTCGTTAAAATCATCCGGCGTAATAATTCCCTTTACTCTGCCAAACAATTTAGGCTCTGAGCTAAGCCATGTAAGCAGCAATTTCTGTGCCTGCATTCCTGCATCTTCGCCTTCCCTTTTTTGCCGCCGCTGTTCTCCTCTTATTGAAGAATGCTCCTTCTGCAGCTCCGTTGCAGGAACATAAGTCCCTCCAACCACCACCATCTGAGAACCATAACGAATAACCAGTTTATGCAGCATGTCATAACTAATTCCATATTTTCGTGCAACTGCCTCTTCGTAATTGGTCCGCTCAATTTCATCCGAAAACTCCAAAAGCTTTTTGGCTGTCTCATGGAAAAATTTTGTCTTCTGTTCCGGATCATCAAAGCTATAACTCTGCTCCAGCACGCTAAGCTCAAAGAAAAAACTGCCGGCTGCCACATCCAGCCGTTTTTGGTATTCCTCTGCACCAAGCATTTTAATGAACTCATCTGGATCTTTATATGGTTTCATATTAACGACCTTGACACTGATTCCCGCTTCTTTTAGAATTGGAATTGCCCGAAGCGCCGCCTTGGTTCCGGCACCATCGCTGTCATAAGTCAGAAGAACTTCTTTTGTATACCTTGCCAAAAGAGCCGCCTGCAGGCCGGTAAGTGCCGTTCCAAGCGATGCTACCGCATTAGAAAAGCCTGCCTGATGCAATGCAATAACATCCATATATCCTTCGCAGATTAGCATATATGGCTTTCTGGAAAGCTTTGCATAGTTCAGTCCGTACAGGTTCCTGCTTTTGTCAAAAATTTTTGTTTCTGGAGAATTTAAGTACTTTGGTGTGCCATCACCCAGTACTCTTCCCCCAAATGCGATCACCTTGCCTCCTGCATCCATAATCGGAAACATTGCACGGTTCCAGAACTTATCATATCCGCCATGCTTTTCATCAAACGTCACAAGCCCGGTATCCTTCAAAAAGCTGTCCTCATACCCCTGCTGCTTTAAGTACTTATAAAGCGTATCTCTGTATTTGCTTGAGTAGCCCAAACCAAACTTTACGATAGTCTCCTCTTTCAGCCCTCGGTTTTTAAAGTAATCATATGCGGCTCTTCCCTGTCCATTCTTTAGCTGGTAAAAGAAAAACTTTGCAGCCAGCTTATTAATTTCATACAGCTTCCCTTTAAAATCTGCCGCACGTTTTGCTTCTTCCGAATATTCTATTTCAGGAAGTTTTACCCCTGCCCGTTCAGCAAGGAACTTCAGTGCCTCTACAAACGTAAAATTCTCATATTCCATGACAAAAGTAAAGACATTGCCGCCAACACCACAGCCAAAACAGTGGTACATCTGCTTTCCCTGATGCACAGAAAACGAAGGCGACTTCTCATTGTGGAATGGGCACAGACCCATATAGTTCGCACCCTTTTTCTGCAGATGCACATAAGAGCCGATTACATCCACAATGTCGCTTCTCTGTCTTACCTCTTCTACTGTCTCTTCTGGATAATACATCTGCCTGCCCCCATCAATACACGTCCCATGCCCCCGGAATACGAATCTTACGGAACTGTGTAACCGCATAACGGTCTGTCATGCCTGCCACATAGTCGCATACAACACGGTCTGCCGCCTCTTTTTTATGCTCTATCATGTAGAGATATTCCTCCGGCAGTTTGTCCATATGCTCTGAATAATAACAAAACAGCTCTTCTATCATCTGTTCTGCCTTTGCTTCCTGCCCTTTTGCCACCGGGTTTGTATAGACACTCCGGAACATATACTGCCGCAGTCCCAGCATCGCACGCTCTATCTCCGGCGACATACAGATGTCATTCTTTCCTTCGCTGTTCATTGTAATGTCGTGAATCAATGTATTCAGACGCTCAGTCAGGCTGTGTCCAAGTACCGAAGTATATTCTGTGGGAATTTCCTTTTCTGTGATAATATGCCCACGAATCGCATCATCAATATCATGGTTAATATAGGCAATCTTATCAGAGAGCCGTACAATTTTTCCTTCCAGTGTTGCCGGCCTGCCTTTTGTCTGATGATTCTGAATACCATCCCGGACTTCCTTTGTCAGATTCAGGCCGTTTCCGTGGCGCTCCAACAGCTCCACAACACGGATGCTTTGCATATGATGTTCAAACCCACCGCCATACACACGGTTTAAGGCCCGCTCTCCTGCATGTCCAAACGGCGTATGCCCAAGGTCATGCCCGAGTGCAATCGCTTCTGTCAGATCCTCGTTCAGCCGGAGTGCCCTTGCAATGGTACGTGCTGTCTGCGAAACTTCCAATGTATGCGTCAAGCGGGTCCGGTAATGGTCACCTTCCGGTGCCAGAAACACCTGTGTCTTTGCGTTCAGCCGCCGGAATGCCTTGCTGTGCAGAATGCGGTCACGGTCTCGCTGATAAATCGTTCGGATATCACACTGCTCTTCTTCTCTGTCTCTTCCAAGTGAGCAATCGCTGAATGCCGCATATGGATTTAAAAATTCATGTTCTCTGGCCTCTTGCAGTTCTCTGAGATTTTTCATGCTAACCTCTCATTCTGCCGCCGCAGGCGGCTTTTCAACCTGTTTCCATAGGCTGAGGCACGTAAGTATCCATGACCGCCTCAAAAAAAGATTCTTCTAATTATACTATTCGACAAAAAAAAGGTTATCCCTTTTTTTCGGGCAACCTTTTTTCGGATAATCTTGCATCTTATAAAAAGTGCAAGGATAATTGCTCATTTTCATTTATGAGGTAATTTCTATTGCCTGTCATTCTATAATTAGTAAGCAATGCCTCCATCATAGGATTTCTGTTTTTTTCTTTCGCCCCAACATGGTAAAAATGTTCTTTTGTAACTTTATGGCAAAACTCCCATATGGTCTCTATATATTCATTTTTCCTATATTCATTGTGATCCCATGTTGAGAGCATAAATATAGCATCCGAATGCAAAAGAGCATTTCGCAAGGAAATCTCTGACTGCTCATCCCAACTGTCATAATAATCAACATGCCGACCAATATATGGCGGGTCACAATAAATAAACGACTCTTCATCCGCCATCCCTATTGTTTGTTCAAAAGACTGACACATAAATGACCAGTCGTTATATTGAAGCAGTTCTTCAACATGCGCAATCTGATTTGCTATTTTTGTAACATATGCTTTGGAAAAACGCTCCGGTTTATGCCCATAAGGAACATTAAAAGCAAGCTCTTTATTAAAACGTATCATTCCATTAAAACAAGAACGATTCAGAAAAAGAAAATCTAACGAATCATGTTTCTGATTAAAACGTTCGCGAACCTCATAATAATATGTATCATCCTTCTCTGACAGCTTCTTTCCTTCTTCCTCCAGAAAATTTCTAACAGTATATGAAGTAATTTTCTTTGCCTTAATTTGATTGTAAAACTCAATAATATAAGGATTGATATCTGCAAAAACCGCTCTTGCAGGCGCAATATTAAAGCCAACCACTCCCGACCCCATAAATGGTTCAATCCACATAGTATCTTTCGACAAAGAAACATTCTCTTTTATCAGTGGTACAAGCTTAGTTTTAATACCTTGTATTTTTATAGGCGGCACAAATACTTTTTCTGGCATCATGTATTCTTTCCTTTCGTTTTTGGCGCTTTGGAATTATTCATCGTTTCTGGCAATCCCCTATAGCGCAAATACTCCGAAAATGAAGACAGCTTTTTTCGTTTTCCTGCCTTATCCAAAATTTCTATTTTCCCAAAGTTCGCCCAATAGTCATCAAAATACTCTTCTCCGGCATTCACAAAAACACCATTGCCAGAGAGAATATCCTCAATTTTCCGAATACTCCCTATATTGGCTGTATTGCCGCTCCCACCTTTATCACTTGCAATACGCCACTTTTCTTCTGCAAAAAAAGTAAAATCACGGATAACTGCTGGAATATTTTCTACTTCGTCAACATTATAAATCTTTGTCTCTTCAAATTTATCAATCACTGACCGGATATATATAATTCCTAGACAAAAATGGCCACTATAATCATCATATGGATACTGAATATTTTTTGCGCTTGTCCTGTTAATAAAATACTCCCCATGTGAGCCAAGAGTAAATCCATTACAGAAGTCAGGATTATCTTCATTACGATAAGTTGTCTTCAAATCAACAGCAAATTTAACAGAAGGATTATCCCGATTAATAAAACTTAAATCTGGATACCAATTCTGATGGGTTGCCAACTCTATTTTATAGCCAATTTCTTTCGCAAACATCATAAAATGCGGAAATAAATGCAGTTCTAAAATTTTTGATACAATCTTAGTATCAGATGAAATAGTATAGACATTTTTAAAAATATCAATAAAACCACGGATTGTCCATTCATCGTTTAAAGCAATTTGACTAGCTAATGCAGAAGCAAACTTCTTTAAATTCTTAGAGAATATAACTTTCTCATTTTCATTCTTCATATAGCAACACCCCCATTTATCAGAACAGCACCCTTGCAAGCTGATAGACCGCCACAGACATCACCCATGCAATCGCAAGCTGATAAACTACAGAAATCGCTGTCCATTTAATGGA
>CAJTZB010000127.1 GCA_910583815.1 uncultured Lachnospiraceae bacterium | reverse complement strand
AATTAAGACCGCCGAAAAAAATCAAATTAATTTACACACTTTACTTGACAAACCCTCAGCAGACAGGGCGTATATGAAAGCCTCCGTCCTTCGTCCCACGCCGGACTTAGGGACAATTTATCCCGAACTTGTGGCCGCACTTTTCCAAAAATTGAAATGGGCGGGAAGCCATTTTAGGGCTTTCCCGCCTTGATTACCCATCAGCAAAACCGGGCGAAGCTGTCAACGGCGGCGCTGTAAGCGCCGTTCATCTTGACCGTTGACTGCTCCGCTCAGTTTTGCTATTTGTCCGTGAAACGGGAATTTATATATTAAAGTGAAATATATTGGGGATAACATCAACACCGAAAGTTTTAACCGCCATTCGATACATGGCTTTTGCGTGGATCCTGTCATGCCAAATAAAACGCCGCAGCACTTTCCTAAGAGACCATTCTTCTCCGTAGCTTCCCTCGATAACCTCGTTGTTTAGAAAGTCAGGTTGTGTCTCCAACAATTCAAATCCTTTCATTCTGCAACTCAAAATAGTGCCTTCATTATACACATCAACACCAATTTCACCGAAATAATACTCGTTCACACTTTTTGTGTGCTCATACATTTCAAATGCCGTGCGGGGTGCCTGACCATAAAAAGTTTGTCTCTTGGGCAAGCAACTCATGTTTTTATCTGGGATAGATTCGTATAACGTCAGAAAGTCCTCGGCAGAGCGCAACGCAAGAGCCTTCAATTCTTCATATTCAACAAGGCTGAGTATTCCTTTTTCAGCTTCAAAGAGCACATCAGAATCAGCATCGGCAATATTCAATTCAGAGGTTTTCTCTTGAACAATTTCTGTCTCAAGACTTTCCAGCATCGATCCATTTCTCCAAAGCAGATAGCTTCTGACCTCATCGACCATCTTCCCCAGCGCAATATCCTTTGTTCGCCCTCTTGTGAATGCGCCGATATAATTGTCCGAATATACGATACTGTCCTCTCCATTGTGTTCCCATACGCAACGTATCTTCATGCTGTCGCCCCCCTCTGCAAAAATCCAGTTTGTCCAGTTACGTCAACTGGAGACTATTTGTCAATCAGCTTCCTTGCCCGTCTGTTCCATCATCTTCTTCATCAACTGCCGGAACAGTTCAGCGGATTCTTCGTCCATCGGCGCAACCTGCCCGATCTGTCCGGCAAGCATATCCGTTACGTCGTCTATTGAAAGCGGCTCCTGCGCATGGTCTTTTACCGCTTCCTGCATGGTCTGAAGCATGGCGGCGGTAGCTGTTTCTCCCGGCTGCTCTCCACTGTCTAAGTCTTTCTTTATATCCCGCAGGATAGAAAGGAACACGCTCTTGATTTTCTCGATTTCCGCTTCGTGGTCGCCCAGCTTTTGGGCGTTCAAAAACTGCAAATCCTGTCTTGCTTCCGCCCGGTGTTCCGGGTTTTCTTTCATCAAATCGGACAAAGACGTGGTTGCCATGTCGATTATCTGATTTCGGGTCATAATCCCCATTGCCACGGTGTCTTGGAAGTAAATCCGTATCAGGCTTATCAGCCGAGGAAAGCTCTTATGCTCCATCAGGCGGTTGAGGATTTCCACATCTACCGCACCCGTCACAAGCCCTTTCACAGCGCCCTCGGACAAGCCCAGCTCGGATATGTCATAGCTTTTGCGGACGCTTATGTTGGACAAGCCCAGTATGTAGTCGGTGGATACCTTGAACACATCGGCAACGCCCATGAGAATATCGCTGCTGACCGTCTTTGTTTCCCCGCTGACAATGCGGCTCAACTGGGAAGCAGAAACATGTATCCTCTCCGCAAGCTCCTTTTGTGTGATATGGTTGCCGTTGCATAGATCAGAAATTCGCTGTCCGGGTGTTCCGGGTAATAAAGCCATCGTGCGCACCTCCTCCGCATATTTTTATTATACCACAAAATTGCAAAAATGCAATTTCCAAAGTGCAAACTTCAAAGAAATGCAATTCTCGCAAGAATCCGGGAATTGCATTTTTTTCGTGTAGACTTAAAGCAGTTCATCGATGGGCTGCACCTTGAAAACAGAATGACCGTCCGAAAAGGAATACATTCTCCCGGCGAAGTATCGCATTTGCGTACCAACGGAGAAATACGCCGCAGGAATGGGGCAGGAAGCCTTTTCGGGGAGAACGGCAATCGGACAATGAAAGCGGAGGACGCACATGAAAAACAGCAACAACCAAAAGCTGCCGCCGTTAGAGCGTAAGCCGGACGGCTCCCTGTACCGCATGACCCCGGCACAGAGGAAACAGGCCAGCGCCCTCATTCGGCGGGAGTGCTGCAACTGTGATGGCGGCAACTGTCTTGTTTTGGACGATGGCGATACCTGTATCTGTCCGCAGACGATCTCTTTCTCGATCTGCTGCACGCATTTCCGTTTTGCTGTCCTGCCGCTGGATCGGACGCTGGAAGCAGAGATATTCCGGGATAAGGACACCAAATGCTGTTTTGTCTGCGGGAGGGCTTTTGTTCCCGGCTCCAACCGGGCAAAGTATTGCCCGGATTGCGCCGCCAGAGTTCACAGGCGGCAGAAAGCAGAAAGTGAACGGAAACGGAGGGCAAGCGTGGACAATTAGAGGTCAAAAAGGACTGTATTTACAGGGCTTCGCAGACACGAAAGCGGGAGGGGTGGTATTCTTTATCATCCCTGCCCAAAACAGGGCTTCTAACCGTCCACAAAAGATACCATGACGAAATTCATCTATCGCTATCAGCAGGAGAAAGCGCAGAGCTTTACCCAGCTCCCTAATTTCCTGTTTGAAGCACCTACCTATCAGCCGCTGTCCAATGAAGCAAAGCTGCTGTATGCCTTTATCCTGCGCCGGACAGACCTATCCCGTAAGAACGGCTGGGCTGACGAGTACGGGCGCATTTACCTGTACTATCCCATCTGTGAGGTGGTCGGGCTGCTCCATTGCGGGCGGCAAAAGGCGGTAAACACTTTGCGGGAATTGCAGTACGCCGAGCTGATCGACATTAAGAAACAGGGCTGTGGAAAACCCAACCGCATATACCCAAAATCCTATGAGGGCAGTTCTAATCCCTGACTTCTTGAAATCCCGTTATGGTACGCCGGAGGGCTGAAAACCGTACTCATGGGGTACGAAAATCAGCCCTCTTGGAGTACCGAAATCGGACGGTATATAGAAATACAAAGATTAAAACGATTTATTTATATCTTATCCATTCCAATCCTATCTAAGCTTTTTCGGCGGGATTTTCCCTGTGGAAAACCCCGGATAGGATAGGAAAGGAATGGGGAAAGGAGTTCAATGGCACAACACGCAATTTTGCGATTTGAGAAGCACAAGGGCAATCCGGCAAGGCCGCTGGAAGCCCACCACGAAAGACAGAAAGAACAATACGCCAGCAATCCCGACATTGACACCAGCCGGAGCAAGTACAATTTCCACATCGTTAAACCGGAGGGTAGATATTACCACTTCATTCAAAACCGTATTGAACAGGCTGGCTGCCGCACCCGCAAGGACAGCACCCGGTTTGTCGATACGCTGATCACCGCCAGCCCGGAGTTTTTCAAGGGCAAACACCCAAAGGAGATACAGGCGTTTTTCCAGCGGGCGGCGGATT
The DNA here is from genome assembly GCA_910583815.1 of uncultured Lachnospiraceae bacterium. Taxonomy (GTDB): domain Bacteria; phylum Bacillota; class Clostridia; order Lachnospirales; family Lachnospiraceae; genus SIG299. Next base: position 3,757 of record CAJTZB010000127.1, on the reverse strand, counting down.
TCCTCATTGACCGGGTAGGCCGGGAAAATATCGTGTCGGCGGTGGTACACATGGACGAGAAAACGCCCCACCTGCATTTGACCTTTGTTCCGATGACGCAGGACAACCGCCTGTGCGCCAAAGAGATCTTAGGCAACCGGGCAAACCTGACGAAGTGGCAGGACGATTTCCACGCCTACATGGTAGAGAAATACCCGGATTTGGAGCGTGGAGAGAGCGCCAGCAAGACAGGCCGGAAGCATATCCCCACCCGGCTGTTCAAGCAGGCGGTTTCCCTCTCCAAACAGGCAAGGGCGATTGAAGCTGCGCTGGACGATATTACCCCGTTCAACGCTGGAAAGAAGAAAGAGGAAGTTATCTCCATGCTGAAAAAGTGGTTTCCGAAGATGGAGGACTTCTCAGGGCAGCTTAAAAAATACAAGGTCACGATCCATGACCTGTTGGAAGAAAACAAGAAGCTGGAGGAACGGGCAAAAGCCAGCGAAAGCGGCAAGATGAAAGACAAAATGGAGCGGGCAAAGCTGGAAAGCGAGCTATACAACATTCAGCGGTTTGTTGACCGCATCCCGCCGGAAGTGCTGGCACAGCTAAAGCAGGAACAGCGACACACAAAGGAAAGGTGATCAATTATAAGCAGATTTTTACGCCGCAGCATGGCGGCATTGTACCTTGACAACTGAATATGGAGGATACTGAATGGCAAAAAGCAAGAGCGATATTTTGATACAACCAACCGGGCAGCTTGTTACGATGGAAAACGGCACACAGTATTTTGTATGTGGGAACAACCGTATTAAAATCTCCGAACACTTCGCCGCAAAGGGCAGACCTCTTGGCGAACTGATTGTAGATGTAATCCAGCATACCGCCGAAAATGGCGCTTCTGCCTGATACACAGCATTGATTTACAGCCCACGCTTATGATATAATTGCCATAGAGCAAAAGTATTGTAAGCGTGGGTTGTTTCTTTTGAAAAGGAGGATTTTTTACGGTGAAACAACCTTACAATACTACGATTTACAACACAGCGCTTTATTTGAGATTGAGCCGTGATGATGAACTGCAAGGCGAGAGCGGCAGTATTCAGACACAGCGCATGATGCTCCGGCAGTACGCCGCCGAGCATGGTCTGACCGTCATAGACGAGTATATTGAAATGTAAACCGCTTATTTGATACAAAGGGACTGAACAGAATATTGCGAAAACCGCTGAAAACAAGGACTTCCGGCATATTAAATGTGTGCGGAAGTCCTTGTTGGTTTGTTGGTCGATTTGAAAATTTGTGGTAGCTGATAGAGGGTAGGGTCACTTTTGAGCCCTACCCAAAGGGTATTTGAACACCCGTGGTCAGAGAAAATGAACACCCCATGGTCATTTTGAACCCTGTGGTCAAAAAATGAACACCCGTGGTCACTTTGGGTATTGGTGACACAACATAGGTTCGGAAACTACAGGATTTTCTTATGTATAAGAAAAATTTTTATATTGAAGAGAATGTGGAAAGTGGGGCAGAGTGATTTTGCTGAAAATTTAGAAAATGTTGGATAAAGTTTCGTAAAGCTTATACAAATAAAATAAGAAAAATATTGACATTAACAACCGTTTGGTTTACAATTTGCTAGGAGGTTATCATGAATTCATCAGATATGGTTAAAGCTATTTGCAAGGAACAACATATTAGCATAGCTGAGTTGGCACGTCGTTTGGGACAAACCCCGCAAAACTTCAACAAAAAATTGAAACGAGGTACGCTAAGTTACGATGAGATGCTACAAGTTGCCGATATAATGAAGATTGAATATGAACAAAGCTTTATATTTGACAATGGGAAAAGGCTTGTTATAGGAAGTAAATATGCTGTTGTGACAGAACGAGAGTAAACGGAAAAATTGATTTTCTATACACTAAAAAATGGTTTGCCTGGTCTTATATATGATAATCTTACGGGGTATTGTTTTTTAGAAACTGTATGAAGGAGTGTTAATAAAATGCCGGAATTTATAGCAACGTTTACAACCGGTTTTGGAGAATATATACAGAAACAGATTGCTAAGGATATGGCAGGAATAAAAGTTGTAGGTTTATATGATGGATTGATTCACTTTAAATATAATGGTGATTATTCAAAGTTGATCAAGCTGATATATTTAAATAATATTTTTTATGTTTTAAAAACCTTTCGTGGGAAAAATATATCTTTTGAACAAATGACAAATGTTGTATGCAAAAAAAAGGAATCTTTACTTGTCACAAAAGGGTCTTTTCGTATTAGGTTTTCTAGAGAAAATCAATTCACAAAAGTTGATAAAAGCATAACTATAAAAGCTGAAAACCATATTCTGAAAGAATCTAATTTGAAAATTAATAGAGTAAATCCTTCCACAGAAATATGGTATATTATTCGAACAGAAAGGGTTGGTTTTTATGGTCAATTACTATTTAAACGTAAGATGACAGAAAAAGACTTAAATAAGGGTGAATTACGACCGGAATTTGCCTATTTAATGTGTTTATGCGGCAACATTGCAAAGATGGATGTTGTATGTGACCCTTTTTGTGGGTATGGTTCAATTCCACAACAATTGGTTAAGATGTTTTCACCTAAAAAAGTCATTGCAACGGATTTAGATGAGAAAAAAATAATAACTTTAAAGAAAAAAATGCATAGTAGAAAAACGGAGATTATGTGTTATAGTTCAAATATTTTCAATCTCAGTTGCGTGGAAAATGAATCTGTTGACAAGATAGTAACGGATCCGCCATGGGGGTATTATGAGGAAATAGAAGATATAGAACAGTTTTATCAAAATATGATAGTGGAATTTAAACGAATTTCAAAAGAAAATACAACAATGGTAGTCTTATCTGCAAGAAAACAAGAATTTATCTCTGCATGTTCTAAGTCTGGATTAATCATAGAGAAGCAGATTGATACACTGGTAAATGGAAAAAAAGCTTCTGTGTTTATAGTACGAAAGGCATTACTAATTTAGTGTAATGTTAATAGAGATTTATTAAAACATTGTGAGGATAATGATAATTAAATGGATAATTATCATGAGAATGGAAATGCAAGGAATATATTTGGTTGCAAGCGGTTCAAAATATACTTTGGAGGCTTGTAATGCAATAAAACAAATAAAAGAAGTTATGCCAAAAGTAGCAATTGCATTATGTACTGATCAGCTATCAGTAGCAGATATTGATTATATCATTCCGTTGGAACAACCTTTATATAATTTTGCTGATAAAGTATGTAATTTTACCAAAACCCCTTTTTCTAAAACTATTTTTTTAGATACGGATGTTTTTGTATTAAAAGATCTTAGTGCTTTGTTTACGTTGCTGGATAGATTTGATATAGCTGCTCCTCATGCACCAATAGAAGAGGATGAATTAGTTGATTTGCCAAATTCATTTGCTGAGCCAAACTCGGGAGTAATTGCTTATAAGAAGAAGGAAGCAGTATGGAAAATGTTTCAAACATATGAGAGACATTATCTAAATAGCTTAAATTATTATAAAAGATGTTGGGGTCAAAAGCCCCGCTATAGTACCTTGAAAAGTTCATATATTTTGTAGTAAATACAAGCCTAAATAGTTTATTTGCTGTATAATAGAGGTATCAAAGCTACAGTGTAGCTTGGGAAAGAAGGTAATCTCTATGTCATTCAAAGAAAACTCTTACCAGCAAATGTCATTTACAGATAGCTTTTCTGGATTAACCACCAGAGAACAAGAAGTACTGGAAAAAT
>CAJTZB010000126.1 GCA_910583815.1 uncultured Lachnospiraceae bacterium | reverse complement strand
TGAAATCAAGCATCAGGAAGAAGTCATTGCAAAGCTTCGTTCCTTTAACCGCGAAAAATCAATTAAACGTGCCGAAAGCCGCGAAAAACTGCTGAATAAAATGGAACGTCTGGACAAGCCTTATGCAGAGGCTTCCGGCATGTCTATCCGTCTGGAGCCATCTATCCTAAGCGGAAATGATGTGCTTACCGTAACCGGCCTTTCCAAATCTTTTGGAAGCAATGTACTCTTCACCGACCTCTCATTTGAAGTCAAACGTGGAGAAAAAGTTGCCATTATTGGTGGCAACGGCACAGGCAAGACCACCATCTTAAAAATCATCAACGGAATGCTTGCCCCGGACTCCGGCGACATCCGGCTTGGTGCCAAAGTGCATATCGCATACTACGACCAGGAGCATCAGGTCCTGCATCCGGAGAAAACCCTGTTTTCCGAGCTGCAGGACACCTATCCGTTTATGGACAACACACAGATCCGGAACGCCCTTGCTGCCTTCCTTTTTACCGGCGATGACGTATTTAAACTGATTCGTGACATCAGCGGCGGTGAGCGGGGACGCGTTTCCCTTGCCAAACTGATGCTCTCTGAATCAAATTTTCTGATTTTAGATGAGCCGACCAACCATCTCGACATTATGTCAAAAGAAATTCTGGAACAGGCCATCAGCGGATACACCGGAACCGTGCTCTATGTATCGCATGACCGTTACTTTATCAATAAAACAGCGACTCGCATCCTGGATTTGACGGAACATAAGCTGCTTACCTATTTAGGCAATTATGATTACTATCTGGCGCATAAAGAAATAACGGAACGCCTTTATCTGCAAGGCATCGGCTATGGTGTCAATGCGCAGGCACCGGTATCCGGAAATCCTCCTGCCTCTGCTGCCGATTCCGCAGGCAAAACAGACTGGAAACAGCAAAAAGAAGAACAGGCGCGTCTGCGGAAACGTCAAAACGACATCAAGCGTATTGAGGCAGAAATTGAAAAGCTGGAAGAACGTTCTGCTGCCATAGATAACGAACTGTCAGATGAATCTGTATTCAGCGACCATACAAAGCTTCTGGAACTGACGACAGAAAAGCAAACGCTCTCTGATAAGATCGCAGAATTAATGGAACAGTGGGAAGAACTCGCCGAATAAAATTGCTGTGAATAAGGAAAAAAGCTCCTGGATAAACCATCCAAGAGCTTTTATTTTCTCATTCATGCGCATCCATTATTTCATAAAGTTTCCCCAAACAGTCCTCACTTTTACAAGGATAATCAGGCATAACATAATTGTCCATATTCGTTTCATCAATACGATACCATTTTTTTGTGGATACTTGCGCAAACAGTCCTGTATTTGGCAAGTAGAAATAAACCACTTCACCATAGCCGTTTACAGAGTTCGCCGAAGGCTCTCCTATGATTTTGCCCAAATGGTTGTCCTGTATAAGCATAGCAAAATCTTTTGCTGATGAAAAAGAACCGCTATCCGTTAAAATATAGACCTGCCCCTCAAACGTCAGATTTTCATATCGCGAGTTCGTGGTTTTTCCGTTCCGATGAATACTAAGGAAGCCCCAACGCCAATCATAGGGTCCATCAAAATAACAATCAACCGGAAGATATTTTATAAATTCATTGCCAACCATCGAACTGCCGCCGCCGTTTCCACGCAAATCCACCACAACGTTCTTGATATTCTTTCGCTTTATTTCAGCAAACATTGCCTTTACACAATCAATATAGGCCTGATTGTAGTTGCACTGAGTAAGAGTAAGAATGGCAAGGCTCTTTTGCTCATCAATATCATAATAAACAAAATCTTTGGGCTCGTCAGGTGCATTATATCCGTTGCTAATTTCCACAAATGCTTCCCAATCAACAAAGTTGTCTGCCGTGTAAGTTTCCTGTATCACTCTTTCACCATCAGACCATTCGTATGTAAACGGCTCGGAATATCCCAAAAAATCAAGCGTCGCAAGGCTGGCTAAATCAATGCTTATCCAATCCTCTGTCTCATAACAATAATATGGCTTCGCGTCCTCAAAAAATTGCTTTACTGTTTTTCCACATAGCTTTGTTATCTCATAGCCTTCACTGCTTTTTTGCGGATAGGCCTTTAAGTAAGTATCGCTTGGATAGCTGTTGTAGGTTGTAGTGTGCGCATCGCCCACATGATGCAAAACCGTCTGAATTTCACGCCGTAAATCGTTCACGGTAATTTCACCCAAATTCTTTAATCTTTCCAAAGACAGTATATAGGCATTTTCAACTTCTTGAGTAAGTCCATCTATAAACATAGGGTGTGTCCTCTTTAGATAGCACTTCAAAGAATCAAAATCTTCCTTGGCCGCTTTATATGAAATCACTTCGTCATAATCCAATATTGTACCATTATAGTCTTTGAAAGTGTAAGAGTTCCAGTAGGGAATAAGATATGGGGAAAGTGAACAGATTACAGCAGCTATCCCAAATATTACAGACAGGGCTATTTTCGTAACAAGCTTTGGCCTGAAAAACAAGAAATATGCCATAAGGCCAACACAAAAAGCAACACTCAGCAAAGCAGTAACCCATTCCGGAAAATTAACGTAACATAGATTTATAGGAATAAGCACGAATGTCAGAACAGCAGCAAAGCATAGCAGCAACAGACTCATTATTTTCATCGTTCTTGTTTTGATTCTCATACCTTCAACACTTTCTTATAAAGGAACAAAGAATTCCGCTTTGCGGAATTCTCTGTTCCTTTGCATATTTGCCCTCCAAGGAGGTGAAAAAGTACGTTTTTACCAATTTATTTCACTTCTGTCAGTTCATATTCTCTTGAGCCAAACCCAAGCTTTGCCGCAGCTTCTATCGTATGCACTCCGTTCCTGCTTTCAATACGCTCCAACAAGTGTGCCTGGCCTGGGTCGTCCTTTGCCGCATATACAAGGTCAAGACATGCCTGATCAATTGCAACAGGGTCCAGAGACACTAAAATGCCGATGTCTTTCATGCATGGGTCTTCTGCTACGGCACAGCAGTCACAGTCTACCGACATGTTCTTCATAACATTGACATAAGCAATATTCCCATTGAAATATTCTGCAACCGAGGACGCTGCATCTGCCATAGATTCCAGAAAAGAATCATGGTCAGATGTCCAGATCTCCTCTACCTCACCTGCGCCGTGGATATACGCCTTGCCATAGGAAGATGCAACTCCAATGGAAAGCTGCTTGATTGCTCCGCCGTAGCCACCCATCGGATGCCCCTTGAAATGCGACAGCACAAGCATCGAATCATAATTCTCCAAATGCCTGCCGACATAATTTTTATGGATTTTCAGGCCTTTTGGAATATCAAGCTCTAAATCCGGCTGCTCTGCATCCATAATATCTATCGGGAAACTGTCCTTCCACCCATGCAGACGCATCGTTTCCATATGCTTTGCCGTCGTATCACGGCTTCCTTCATATGCAGTATTGCACTCTACCACAGTGCCGCCGGTAAATCCAATTAACGGCTTCCAGAAATCCGGACGCAAAAAGTTCTGGTTTCCCTTCTCTCCGGAATGCACCTTGACTGCAACCTTTCCCGGAAGCTGCTTCTGCATCAGTTTATAAAGTTCCAATACTTTCTCTGGTGTAATTGTCCTCGAAAACCAAACCTTTGACTTCATTCTAAACCCTCCGTTTCCAAATATATCATTCTGTTTTATTTCTGCTTCTTTACTGATCAAGCAGCAGAACATTGCAAACCTGCAGCCTGTCTCCCTCTACCGTAAACCAGATTTCAAAACCGCCGTAACTCATCTTATAAATCCGTCCGGATGAATTCTGGTATCTCGGACGCGGATCCTGTGCCAGCACACTGCGCAGACACTCCTGCTTTTCTTCCGGAATTTTGGAAAGCAGTTCGTCCGGTACACATACCGACAGCAGCTTATCTTCCTGCGCGGCAAAGCCGGCAGTTGCCTCCGGTCTGCTGTCTGTATATGGTAAGTATGGCTTAATATCAAAAATCGGGGTGCCGTTCATCAGATCCGCACCGGATACAAATAACACCGGCCCCCTGTCCTTTGTAAATTCTATGCGCTCCAGTCCGACGCAGCTTAACCCAATTGGATTTGGGCGGAACGGAGAACGTGTAGCAAACACACCCATACGCGTATTTCCGCCAAGCCGCGGCGGGCGCACCGTCGGAGACCACGCTTCTCTGACTGCTTCCGAAAACTCCCACAGAAGCCACAGATGAGAATAGCCTTCCAGCCCCCGGAATGCATCCGGGGTTCGGTATTTCGGGCAAAATATAATCTCTGAACGTCCTTCCACAAGACCGCTTTGACGTGGAATCCCAAATTTTTCAGTATAATCGTTATGGATATGCGCAATGATGTCCAAAAAATGCTCCCTTCTCTCAGGAACTGCTGATTCCCTAGTACAGCGGATGCCTTTTTGTCAGCGTCTCTACGATGTCCTTCACCTGTTCTGCCGCAGCTTCCTTCCCAGAAATAGCAAGACTGATTGCCTCTGCAGTCTTATCCATATCTGCTTCATCAAAGCCCCTTGTTGTAACAGCAGCGGAACCAAGCCGGATACCGCTTGTCACAAACGGAGACGCCGGGTCATTAGGAATTGCATTTTTATTACAGGTGATGTTCACCGCATCCAACAGCTTTTCTGCTTCCTTTCCGGTCACTCCCATGCTCTGCAAATCAACCAGCATTAAGTGGTTATCCGTACCGCCGGACACAAGACGGAATCCGCGTTTTACCAGACCGTCTGCAAGCACTGCCGCATTTTTCACAATATTCTGTGCATATACTTTAAATTCCGGCTGCAATGCCTCTTTAAAGCAGACTGCCTTTGCTGCAATCACATGCATCAATGGGCCGCCCTGAATTCCCGGAAAAACGCTTTTATTTAACTTATGCTCCTCTGCAAACTCTGCGGATGACAAAATCAATCCGCCTCTTGGCCCGCGCAGCGTCTTATGCGTTGTGGAGGTAGTCACATGGGCATACGGAATCGGTGACTGGTGCACCCCTCCGGCAATCAGCCCGGCAATATGAGCCATATCTACCATCAGATATGCCCCAACTTCATCTGCAATTTCGCGGAAACGCTTGAAATCGATTTCTCTGGCATAAGCACTTGCGCCTGCAATAATTAACTTTGGCCGTGCCTCCTTTGCAATACGAAGCACCTCGTCATAATCGATATAGCCATCATCATTGACACCATAAGGCACAATCTTAAAATAAGAGCCTGAAAAATTTACAGGGCTTCCATGCGACAGATGCCCGCCATGCGCAAGATTCATACCAAGCACCGTATCGCCCGGCTTTAACAGTGCAAAAAACACTGCCATATTAGCCTGTGCACCGGAATGCGGCTGAACGTTTGCATACGTGCAGCCATACAGCTCTTCCACTCTCTCAATTGCCAGCCGCTCCACAATATCCACATACTCGCATCCGCCATAATAGCGCTTTGCAGGATACCCTTCCGCATACTTATTCGTCAGCGGGCTTCCCATAGCAGCCATCACTGCCTTGCTCACAAAGTTTTCGGATGCAATCAGTTCAATATGGTCCCTCTGACGCTCCAGTTCCAAATCCATCGCTCCGGCAAGTTCCGGATCAAATGCTTTCACCTCATCAAATGAATACATGCTGCCTCCATTCCTGCAATACACTGCATTGGTTCTTTGCTGGATTATATCATACTTTTCCCAAGTTTACCACTGCTTTTTATTATTGCTCCCTTAGCTGTTTTCAAACCTCCAATATTGCATGACTGCCTGCAGCGTTACGGTTCCTCGGTATTCATTGGCATCCGGATAGTAAATCATCGACAGGCAAACGTTATTTTCTCTGCCTTGGAACATCCTTTGTACCTGTTCTTCTCCAAAGCACTCTTTTGCTTCCTCTTCAAACGTCTCAGGAGTTCCAAAGCTGATGACATCAAACTGCTTCCCATACCTGTTTTCTACCTGAAGTTTCAGTACGTTGGCATTTTTGCCAAGCACCATTGCACGCAGCACACGTAAGCTCTTTTCTGCAAACAGCGGCTTTGGATTTCCTCTGCCAAACGGCTCCAGGTATTTTAATTCCGACAGCATCTGCTCATTCACGAGTCCAAACGGCAGCAAAATATCAATTGACACCTTTTCTTTCAGTTGTTCTTCGGTCATCATACAGCGCTCATTCAGTTCTTTCCTCAGACGTCCGACATTTTCTCTTGGCAATGACATCCCAGCCGCCATTGGATGTCCGCCAAACATTGTCAGCAGATGCGAACATTCTGCCAGTGCCGCCGCCATTGGATATCCTTCGACCGAACGGCCGGAGCCTTTTACTCCGTCCTCCGCATCCGTCAGAATAATGGTCGGACGATAAAAACGCTCTCGCACTCTTCCGGCAATAATACCTGCCAGACTTTCATGCACCTTTGGCAGATACAGCACAAGCACACGCTCTAACGTCTCCTGTGCTTCCACCATTTCAATTGCTTCCTCCAATCCCTTTGCAGTCAGCTCTTTCCGTTCAGAATTAAGCTGCACCGTCTCTTCTGCCAGTTTTCTTGCTTCTTCTTCATCCTCTGAAAGCAGCAGGGACAGTCCCTTTAATGCCGTAAGAAGTCTTCCTGATGCATTGAGACATGGGCCAAGAATAAATCCGACATGATATGCCCCAATTGACTCCTGATTCAGTTCATTTGCCTGAATCAAGGCACAGATTCCAAAATCCCTGCTTTTACGCATTGCCTCCATTCCAAGTGCCGCAATAATACGGTTTTCTCCGGTCAGTTCCATCACATCACAAATCGTTGCCATTGCAAGATAGGGAAGAAACCGTTCCATAAAGCTGCTGCTTTCTTTCTGTAAAAACTGCTCTGCCAACACGCACATTACCTTGTAGGCAACAACTGCCCCACATAACCCGGTATATGGATAGGTCTCCCCTTCTTGTTTTGGATTTACAATCAAATCCGCTTCCGGCAAAAGCGGATGCTTTTCCCCATAGGTATCTTCCTCCATCGGAATATCATGGTGGTCTGTAATCAGTACTTTGATGTTCGCCGCTTTTGCAAAACGCACCGGCTCCCTTGCAGAAATTCCATTGTCGCAGGTCAGAATCAGCCGAATGCCGTCTGCAGCAGCCTCTTCTGCCATCTGCAGATTAATGCCATAACCGTCCTTTTTGCGATCCGGAATCCGGTAGTCTACATTGGCACCCAGTCTACGCAGCGTCTTATACAGCACATAAACCGATACAATTCCATCCACATCATAATCCCCGATAATGCGGATGGCTTCTCCCTTTTTTATTGCAGCAGATAACATTTCTCCCGCCGCTTCCGCATTTTTTAACAGCTTTGCCGGATGCATCCCCTGAATGGAAGGATGCA
>CAJTZB010000125.1 GCA_910583815.1 uncultured Lachnospiraceae bacterium | reverse complement strand
AAAAAAGGCAGGCAGGATGACAGGGCAATGGGACGAATGAGCAGTATTTTGCTTCCTGTTTCCAACCGCTACAACAAAAAGACTCAGAATGAAAGATACCAATTCCGCAGACAGGTTCGCAACTTGATTAAATGGTATAGTTACATATCGCAAATTCTTCGAATGTTTGATAAAGAATTGCAGAAGGAATATGTATTTTGCTCATACTTAATCGGTTTATTACCAAAAGACTCTGTAGAGCTGATTGACTTGGAGGGCAAGCTGAAGCTGGAGTATTATAAACTGCAAAAGACGTTTCAAGGTGAAATCACTTTGGACGAAGCAAAGACTGTATATGTTCCGGCGAAACACAAAGGTGTCAAGGGGATGGATGAAAAAACACCTTTGGATGAAGTGATTGCGAAAATTAATGAGAAATTTAAGGGTAATTTTACAGAGGGAGATAAAGTTATTCTGTCAGCACTGCGAGATAAGTTGCTTTCTGATAAGAAGCTGAAAAAGATGGCGCAGTCCTCTGACTCACAGATTTTTGTTGAAAGCATCTTTCCTAAAGCGTTTGGCACGGCAGCGCAAGATGGGTATATGGAAGCGCAGGAGTCGTATCAAAGTTTGTTTGAGGATACGGTTAAGTATAATGCGATTATGAGTGCGTTGGCGGAGGTTGTGTATCGGGAGATGAGGAAGAAGGACAAAAAGGCTTTGGATGAGTCTGACGCTTATACATATGAGATACCGCAGAGTTTGTCTATGGTGGCGGAAGAGCCGGTACTCTATGGAGATAGGGATGAAAAATGCCATTAGTAGTGGTGAAAGCATTTTTGGATAGGATTTGTAAATGGAAGGTGAAGAAGATTTTTCCATAAGAAAAGATAATAAGTAATTACATTGCATCAAGCTAAAGCCGGAGCAAAATGATAAATTTTCTTTTAGTGCACAACAAGAACAGATTGACAGAGGATGGCATCATGCGTATAATAGGTAACATAAGTTGCGCAACAAATGTTTCAAAGGCCGCCCACGGCGGCAGGATGAGGATTGGTATGCCACCAAAAGTAAAGTTTACAAGAACTGAAATTGTTAAGGCTGCTCTGGATGTGGTAAGAGCAAGCGGCATATCTGGGCTTACAGCAAGGGCACTTGCTGCCGAGCTTGGTTGTTCAGTAAAGCCTATTTTCGGGCTGTTTCAGAATATGGAGGAAGTGCAGCAGGAAGTACTTGCTGCTGCGGATAACCTGTATCAGCGCTACATACAGAAGGAAATGCAGGCTGGAAAGTATCCGTCTTATAAAGCAAGCGGCATGGCATATATCCGTTTTGCGAAGGAGGAAGGAGAGCTTTTTAAACTGCTTTTTATGCGTGACCGTTCAAAAGAAAAGGTAGGAGAAGATAAGAAACTGCTTTTGCCGCTGCTTGCACTGATACAGAAGAATACAGGGCTTGATGAGGAAAAAGCCTATCTGTTCCATATTGAAATGTGGATTTATGTGCATGGCATTGCTACAATGATAGTGACATCTTATCTGGATTGGGATATGGAGTTTATCAGTAAGGTGCTGACGGATGCATATGTCGGCTTAAAGTGCCGTTATTGCAAAGAAGGAGAAAGGAATGGAAGTAATCAAGGCAATTGAAGCAAAAGGACTTGTAAAGAAATACAAAGGTTTAACCGCTGTAGATGCGCTTGACTTGACGGTACAAAAAGGGGAACTGTTTGCGCTTCTTGGCGTAAATGGGGCAGGTAAGACAACTACAATAAAAATGCTTTCTTGCCTGACTGCCCCAACAGAGGGAGATGCCTTTATAAATGGGTTCAGTATTGTGTCTGATGCAGCCAAGGTAAAACAAAGAATTGGTGTATCGCCGCAGGAAACAGCAGTTGCACCAAACCTTACGGTAAAGGAAAATCTGGCCCTGATGTGCGGTATTCATGGCTTTTCTAAAGAGAAGAGAGGGCAAAAAACAGAGGAACTTTCCCGGCAGTTTGGGCTTATGGACATAATGGGCAAAAGGGCAGGGAAGCTTTCTGGTGGCTGGCAACGTAGGCTCAGTATTGCAATGGCATTGATTAGCGAGCCGGAGCTTTTGTTCCTTGATGAGCCTACACTTGGGCTGGATGTGCTTGCCAGAAGCGATTTGTGGGATGTGATTCGTTCTCTGAAGGGAAGAATTACAATCATACTGACGACGCATTATATGGAAGAAGCAGAAGCATTATCTGACCGTATTGGAATTATGAAGGATGGCAGGCTGCTTGTTCTTGGAACGGCAGATGAGTTAAAGAAAAAAGCGGGGACAGACAGATTTGAAGAGGCATTTGTGGCAATCATAAGAAACAGCAATACGGAGGAACTCGTATGACAAAACATATAAAACTTTTTGCCTTTTCTAGCCGTACAATAAAAGAAATTTTGCGTGACCCACTGAATCTTGTATTTGGTATTGGCTTCCCGGTGATATTAATACTGCTGCTTTCGGCAATACAGGCCAATATTCCGGTCAGTTTATTTGAAATAGAAACCCTTGCCCCAGGCATTACCATATTTGGACTTTCTTTTATGACATTGTTTTCCGCTACTCTGGTGGCAAAGGACAGGGAAAGCGCGTTGCTGCAAAGGCTTTATACGACTCCGCTTCAGGCGGCAGACTTTATCCTTGGCTATCTTCTGCCGGTTTTGCCGATTGCAGTGATGCAGGGCATTGTCTGCTATATTGCTGCTATACTGCTTGGGCTGCCGGTTACGGCAACTATAGTGTATGCGGTGCTGTTTCTTGTCCCGGTGTCGTTGCTTTTTATTTCACTTGGGCTGCTTTGCGGAAGTATACTAAACGTAAAACAGGTAGGCGGAATCTGTGGTGCGCTGCTGACAAATCTGACAGCGTGGCTTTCTGGCATCTGGTTTGACCTTGAGCTGGTAGGTGGAGCTTTTAAAAAAATAGCATATTTATTTCCTTTTGTCCATGCCGTGGAGTTGGAGCGGGCAGTGCTTCGTGGAAATTTTTCAGGTATAGTCCCACATTTATGGTGGGTGCTTGGATATGTGGCTGTGCTGACAATAGCGGCTGTTTTGCTTTTCCTGCGGCAGATGAAACGGCAATAAGGAAGGTCAGAGAGGAGAATGGACATGAAATGGATGATTGCATCAGATATTCACGGTTCGGAATATTATTGTAAGGAACTGCTTGCAGCATATGACAGAGAAGGGGCGGAGCGTTTGCTGCTGCTTGGGGATATTCTTTATCATGGGCCAAGGAACGACCTTCCAAGAGAGTATGCACCTAAAAAAGTAATAGAGCTCCTAAATGCCAGGAAGCAGGATATTTTATGTGTGCGTGGCAATTGTGATACGGAAGTGGACCAGATGGTGCTGGAATTTCCGATTTTGGCAGATTATTGTGTGGTTGCGGAAAAAGAGAGGCTGATTTATGCCACGCATGGGCATAATTATAATGAACAGAAGCTGCCGCCGCTCCATCATGGGGATATACTGCTGCATGGACACACTCATATACCAAAGTGCATAGAGCACGAGTATTATATTTACATGAATCCGGGTTCTGTTTCCATACCAAAGGACGGAAGCTGGCACGGATATATGATGTATGACAATGGGATGTTTGTGTGGAAAGATTTTGACGGAAAGGAAAAAATGCGTTATGAGAAATTCCATCCAAAGGGCCATTGAACTGCTGTTTGAAACCGCTCCTTTTTCAAGGAAAAATGAAGAACAGAAAGAAGAACTGCTGTCTTTGGCATATCGGAAATTTGAGGATGGGCTGGAGGATGGAACTAATCCGGCAAAGGCGGCAGGGGAGATGCTGATTCATTCAGGAACTTTGCAGGATATATGTTCTTACTTAAAGGTAGAGGCCTGCAAACAGATTCAGGAACCTGATAAGATAAAAAAGGAGAGCGCATTTCTAAAAACGCTGAAAAGGCTGAGGATAACAATATACCTGTTTTCTTTTCTTGTTTCTTCCATCATAAGTTCTGTTCTGGGCTGTTTTTTTGACTTTTCCATTAAAGGCCTTTTATTTTCTGTTGTTATTTGGACAGCCCTTGGGATACTGCTATGTTTTGCATTAAAAAGGAAAAAACAGATTACGGAGGACAATAATTTCTTTGACTCCGAATTCAACAATAAATGTCGAAAAATAGCAGAGAAAAAATATGACCTGTATACGAAAAAGCTGACGAATGCGGTGTTTGGCATCTGCTCTGTTACATTTATTTTGGTATTTTCTGTCCTTCTTTCTGTCACTGCATATAAGTCTTCCTTGGCAGACGTCTTGAGTACGGTTTCGTTTTATCTGAGTGCTATTCAGTTATCTGTGTATTTATTTTTGAAAAACTATTTCTGCAGAAAGCTGTTTGCGGATTTCTTTTGCAAGGCAAAGACGAAAATGTATCTGCATGAACTGTGGAGAATTGGTGCCTATTCTGTTGCTTATTATTCTTTTTTCTTAGTATTTTTGCTTCTTTTTCGTAACAGGATGGAAAACAGTTTTTTGGTTGCTTTGGCGGCTGTTGCCGTATATTTTATTATTGCAGCATTTTACAATGTTACATTACGGCATAATTTTGTGCATAAAAACATAGTTGTCAATGTGAAAAAGATAGTCTGCTTTATCTTGATAATGGCTTGTCTGCTTACTTATAATGTGATGAAACTGGATTTATACCTGCTTCAGCCATATATCAGCAGGGTGGCAGAGGTGGAGCATAGCCCAAATGAGATTTTATATAATGAAGATACCGGCATCTATACAATTGTGGCAAAAGAGGACAGTTTCAAGATTCTGCAGCTGACAGACATTCATCTTGGCGGAAGCATTCTGTCGATTTCTGAAGACATGAAGGCATTGCATGCCTGCTATCAGCTGATTAGTGAGACGTCTCCCGACTTGGTCGTTGTCACAGGAGACCTTGTATTCCCTTTGGGAATTATGTCATTTTCGTTCAATAACAGTGCGCCGGTGATGCAGTTTGCAAATTTTATGCGAAATACAGGCATACCTTGGGCTTTTACTTATGGCAACCATGACACAGAAGAATTGGCGACATTGAACCGGACAGAGGTTGACATTCTGATGAAGTCACTTTCCTATAAAAGTTCTAAAAGTCTCCTTTATCCTTATGTGCAGCCGGATATTTATGGAAGAAGTAATCAGATGATTGAGATTAGGGCAGAGGACGGAAGTCTGATGCAGGCGCTTTTTCTGATAGATTCCAATGATTATATCGCATCAGGAAGCATAAATGAGTATGATTATATCCATGACGACCAAGTGGAATGGTATAAAAGAACGGTAACAGGTCTTTCAGAAAGAGAGGGGCATACAGTTTCATCTATGATTTTCACGCATATTCCGCTTAGGGAATATAAAGAGGCGAACGACTTATATGAACAGGGCAGCAGCGACGTGATCTATTATTATGGGATTCTTGGTGAAAAAATGATAGACAAGATATGTTGTTCAAAGTATAAAAGCAAGCTTTTTGAAACGGTTTTGGAGCTTGGAAGCACAAAGGCAATTTTTTGCGGGCACGACCATTATAACAATCAATCCGTGGAATATAAGGGCGTCCGCCTGACGTATGGCTACAGCATTGATTACCTTGCGATGCCGGGAATTGACAAACACACAGAACAACGAGGGGCAACTCTGATTACAATCCAAAAAGATGGTTCTTTTGATATAACACCATACAAGCTGATAGATTTAGAATAGCAAACAGCGCAGCGCCGGTACACAGAGGGATACGATTAATCCAGCCGTTTTGTAGATTCTCTTGATATAAACTTTGCACGCAGCAGAAGCTTTGACAAAGAGACTCCATGAATCAGTCCGTCTAACATCAGCGCTGCGCTTTTTCCTAAATCGTATCGGTCCTGGCGTATGGTAGTCAGCTTTGGAGAGAGCTGTCCGGCAATCGGGAGGTCGTCGTAGCCAATGACGCTCACATCGTCTGGGACTTTCAAGCCCATTTGATGCAGTTCATTGATTACGCCGCTTGCAATCAGGTCGCTTGCACAGACAACGGCAGTTGCGTGATGTTCTATAAAGTTTGGCACATGATATTTTGCGCAGTCCGGGACATAATAACCATAGGCAATTAAATTAGGGTCTGGATGTATGCCGTTTTCACGCATACATTTGCGGAAGGCAACATCTCGCTCCTCTGACACCATAGAATTTTTGGAACCGTTTAAGAAAGCGATTTGTTTATGTCCCATAGCAACAAGATGGTTGACGGCAAGAGTAATGCCTTCGTCGCTGTCCGTTCCGACGTAGCCGACATTCTGGTTGCCGGGGATATAGTTGTCTAAAAGAACGGTTGGCACAGTTGTCTTATGGAGCTGGCGGATCCAGTCGTCATGCAGGGTAAAGCCGAGCAGGAACGCACCTGCGAATCCATGTCCTAACATATAGCTGTCATATTTTTCTGAAGTCTGCACAGTGAGGTTGGCGGGAATTGTAGTAACGTCCCAGTTTCTGCTTGCCGCGCCGAGTTTAAATCCCATAACAAGCTCATAGCCAAACTGGTCGATTGTTTCATAGTCCATATTGCGGTCTTCAATAAAGATACAGACTTTGGTTGTATTGCGAGAACGGATTTTTTTGGAAGAATAACCCATTTCTACGGCGGTATCCAGCACAAGCTGCCTCATTTCTTCACTGATGTCATTTGCACCGTTTAGTCCTTTTGATACGGTGCTGACAGCGATGCCGAGCCGTTCTGCGATGTCCTTTATCGTAGCCATAGGTCATTTTCTCCCTTCTGCTGTTCTTCTCTGTATGATGATACAATACATTTTATCATGACAGAGTTATATTTTCAACAGAAGTGGTCGGTTTTTTTAGAATTATGCTCTATTCGTGTTGACATTGGAGTTAAAATTGGATATTATTATAGTAACGAACGAAAATTTGCGAAAATTTTCAGCGAGACGCAACAGCACAAAAAGGAAATTTCTTGGATATGTGCGTTTCCGGAATGGAGGAAAAGTATGGGTAATAAGCTAAAGCGCGGAGCGGGAATTTTAATGCCAATCAGCAGCCTTCCAGGGCCATATGGAATTGGCACAATGGGAAAGGAGGCGTACCGGTTTGCTGATTTCCTGAAAGCAACCGGCGGAAGATACTGGCAGGTACTTCCGATTGGGCCGACAAGCTATGGTGACAGTCCGTACCAGTCATTTTCGGCATTTGCAGGCAATCCGTATTTTATCGATTTGGACACTTTGGTAGAAGAAGGGCTTCTGACAAAGGAAGAGATTTTGGAAAAATATTGGGGCAGCGATGAAACAGATATAGACTATGCTGCAATTTATGAAAGCCGCTTTGCAGTGCTTCGCCTTGCTTTTGCGAGAAGCAAGCATGAAGCAGCAGAAAATTATCGCAGATTTGAAGAGGAGA
>CAJTZB010000124.1 GCA_910583815.1 uncultured Lachnospiraceae bacterium | reverse complement strand
CACAGCTTTGGAAAAGTGCGTGAAAGAAGGCTTAAAGAAGTCTACACTGCTCGCTGCCATCAATGCACAGGAGTTCCGTTACAGAGAAGCAGATTTCGGACGCTTCCCGAAGGGCCTGATGTATGGCATCAACATTATGAACAGCTGGCTGTATGACGATGATCAGCCATTTCTGTATATGCATGCCAACAAGGTATACACTGAATTAAAAGAAAAAGTAAATACCGGATATTTTGAAGAGCTGATTCAAAAATATCTCTTAGACAGCAAGCACGGTATTGTGCTGGAACTTCTGCCAAAGGCAGGACTGAATGCGAAAAAGACAGAAGAAATGAAGAAAAAGCTGGCAGAGTATAAAGCAAGCCTTAGCAAAGAAGAGGTTGCTGCCTTGGTTGCGTCTACTAAGGCATTAAAAGCATATCAGGATGAGCCTTCCACAAAAGAACAGTTAGAGACAATTCCATTGCTTTCCATTTCTGACATTGAAAAGAAGGCAAAGGGCTTTAAGAATAAGGAATTTTTAGAAGGCAAAACAAAAGCAGTATGGCATGATATTTTCACAAATGGCATCAGCTATATTAAACTTTTGTTCAGTGCAGAAAAAATGTCACAGGATGAGGTTTCCTATATTGGACTGCTTTCTGATGTATTGTCGATGGTCAGCACAAAGAAACACAGCTATCAGGAGCTGTCTGACGAAATTGATACGTATACCGGCGGATTTTCGACTGAGCTTATGGCATATGCGGAGCAGAACAACTGCGCGGCATTCCATCCGGGGCTTGCAGTTACAATTAAGGCCCTGACTGGAAATACAGACAGAGCGGCAGCATTATTAGAAGAGATTTTATGTGAGTCGGATTTCACGGACGGCAAGCGTTTAAAAGAAATCCTTTTGGAAATCAAGTCAAAGCTGGAAATGCTGTTTATACAGGCAGGACACAGCGCAGCAATCCAGAGAGCGGCATCCTACTATAGCGAGAATGCGGCATATGAGGAAGCGACGAAGGGAATTGGCTATTACGAGTTTATTAAAGGACTGGCTGCAGAGTACGACACGAAGCAAAAAGAGATTTCAGAGAAGCTTAAAGGGGCGGCAGAACATCTTTTTACAAAGGAAAACCTGACTATCAGCCTGACGGCTTCTGAGGACGGAAAGCAGGCATTTGAGAAGGAGGCAGAAGTCATCCTTTCGGCTCTGTACCCAGATGTTCCGGGAGAGCAGCTTCATATGGCATGTGAAAAGAAGAATGAAGGCTTTAAGACGCCTGGGCAGGTAAACTATGTTATCCGCAGCGGCAGCTTCAAGGAACAGGGTATTCCGTTCAGCGGTTCTTTGGATGTATTGCAGACATTGCTTGGGTACGGATACCTTTGGAATGAAATCCGCGTAAAGGGCGGAGCTTACGGCGGAGGCATTGCAATCAGTGAACTGCATGGCCGTGCATTTACTTATTCTTTCCGTGACCCGAACCTTGCTGAGACAAATGCAATTTATAATACTTTGCCGGATTATGTGGCAAACTTTGATGCAGAAGAGCGTGAAATGACAAAGAATATCCTTGGGACGATGAGCAACATTGATGCACCGTTGTCGCCTAGAACAGAAGGAAGCCGTTCCTTTGTAGCTTATCTGACCGGAAAGACGGAGCAGGATGAGCAGAGAAGGCGTGATGAAATCCTTGCAACGACAGCAGAGGATATCCGGAAGACTGGGCCGGTGCTTACAGCAATGCTTTCTTCAGGCTGTATCTGTACGGTTGGTTCTGCTGCAAAAGTAGAAGAGTGCAGGGATATGTTTGGCGAAGTAAAAACGCTTTTATAAGCATCAGACGGAAGGATATGGAACGGTTGATATGGAACAACAGACAAAATCAGGATTTGCCACATTGATTGGCCGGCCGAATGTCGGAAAATCAACTTTGATGAATCATTTAATCGGGCAGAAAATTGCGATTACCTCCGAAAAGCCACAGACGACAAGAAACCGCATCCGGACCGTGTATACAGACGAGAGAGGGCAGGCGGTATTCCTTGATACGCCGGGGATTCACAAGGCGAAGAACAAGCTTGGGGAATATATGGTAAAGGCGGCAAAGCAGACACTTACGGAGGCGGATGTCATTTTA
Organism: uncultured Lachnospiraceae bacterium; assembly: GCA_910583815.1. Taxonomy (GTDB): domain Bacteria; phylum Bacillota; class Clostridia; order Lachnospirales; family Lachnospiraceae; genus SIG299. The sequence goes on along the minus strand of CAJTZB010000124.1, from coordinate 5,460 downwards.
TGGCTTGTGGAACCGACGACATTTATCGGAGCCGGCGAGCGCCATATTCTGGAGCAGCTGGAAAAGGTAAAGACACCAGTGCTGCTTGTTATCAATAAAATTGACACAGTAGAAAAAGAGGCAATTGCTGCTGCAATTGAGACTTACCGGAAAGAGTATCCGTTTGCAGAGGTTATTCCGGTTTCTGCAAAGAAGAAGCAGAATACAGACCGCCTGATGGATCTGGTATTTTCCTATCTTCCGTATGGACCGATGTATTATGACGAGGACACGGTAACCGACCAGCCGGAGCGCCAGATTGCGGCAGAACTGGTTCGAGAAAAGGCGCTTCGGCTGCTTGGGGCTGAAATTCCTCATGGCATTGCAGTAACCATAGAAAAAATGAAGGAACGGCCGGACCGAAGCATGGTCGATATCGAAGCCACGATTATTTGCGAGAGAGAGTCCCACAAAGGAATCATTATTGGAAAGCAAGGGGCGATGCTGAAAAAAATCGGAATGCAGGCACGAATAGAGATAGAGGCGATGCTGGAGGAAAAGGTCAATCTGCAGCTTTGGGTTAAGGTAAGAAAAGATTGGCGAGACTCAGATGTGCTGATGAAAAATTATGGATATAAAGAGGATGATTTCCAAAGCTTTTAACGGTTAATTCGGACGTTTTCGGACACCCTAACTACAAGAAACAAAGTACAACAGGATTTTGCAGGGGGTGTAGGGATGGAACGAAGAGACACGGAAAATGCAGGCTGCTGGGAACGTTTTCTGCAGACAGGAAGCGTTGCAGACTATTTGAGCTATACGGCATCTGCAAGGGAGCCGGAGCAGGAAAAAGAAAGCTTTAGAGAGCAGGAAAGAAATGACAGGACAAGTTAAGCTGACCGGCATGGTGTTAGCAGCCATGCCGGTTGGTGAATATGACCGACGGCTGACCATTTTAACAAAGGAGCGGGGAAAAATATCCGCATTTGCAAGAGGCGCGCGTAAACCGACGAGCGCCCTTTTGGCGTCCAGTCAGCCGTTCTCTTTTGGCGAATTTATTTTGTATGAGGGAAAAAGTTCTTATAATGTTGCATCCTGTGACATCAGCAATTATTTTGCCCAGCTAAGGGAGGATATAGAAGCAATTTATTATGGCATGTACTTCTGCGAGTTTGCGGCTTATCTGACCAAAGAGAACCTGGAGGCAGGCGAGCAGCTGAAAGTGCTTTATATGGCGCTGCGGGCACTGACAAAGGAGGCAATTCCCAAGCGGCTTGTGCGGTACATATTTGAGCTTCGCTTCCTTGCAGCAGGAGGGGAAATGCCGCAGGTGTTCGACTGTGTACATTGCGGAAAGCAGGATATGCTAAAGCAGGAAAGAGTATGGTTTCTTGCAGGAGAAGGCGGTCTGTACTGCGACACTTGCAGGGCAGAAAAAACTGCTCTGCCTGCAGGTCAGGATGAGGTGCTGGTTGGGACTTCTACAATTTATACAATGCAGTATATCGTATCTACGCCGTTAAATAAGCTGTTTACATTTACCGTGTCAGAAGAAGTGCTTCGTGAGTTTGGAGATGTGATGAAGCGTTTTTTAGAGAAACAGGTTGGACGCACGATGAAGTCGGAGCAGATGTTAGAGATTCTTGGCTGAAATGAGCTTTTGACGCCCTAATTCTGAAATATCAGACTTGGAAAGGAGCATGGCTATAAAGATGCAGAAGAAATCAAAGCAGGGGACGCATGGGATAAAAACGGCAGCAGCACTGTTTGCAGCGTTGTCTGCATTGATAGGGGCAGCATTTCTTTGGACAGGGAATTTTTTGTTTAATTTTGCGCTGAACCCCAAGGCCGGCTTTACAATGAAGCGTTTTCTGAACGGAGATACAGACCGTGAAAGTGCGGAGAGAGTGTGGTACAGAAAGCACAGGAAATCTGTTTTTATCAAAGGAGAGGATGGGCTGAGGCTGTATGGCTGGAATCTGCGCCAGGCCGGACACCGCTATGCGATTTTGTGCCACGGCTATGGGGGAGAGCCAGAAGAGATGGCTCCCTATGCCAATAAATTTTACCATATGGGGTATTCGGTGCTGACGCCCGCGGCACAGGCGCATGAGCGCAGCGATGGCAAATACTATGGCATGGGTTGGAAGGAAAGGCGCCATGTTGTCCGTTGGGCAGAATCCATTGCGGCAGCCGATGCTGATGCCGAAATTGTATTGTTTGGGCTTTCTATGGGGGCAGCAACCGTGATGATGGCAGCAGGAGAAACACTGCCGGATAATGTAAAATGCATTATAGAGGATTGTGGATACTCATCTGTCTTGGAAGAGTTTGCGGTCAGGCTTTCATATATGGTTCCTGTTTTAAATACACCGCTGCTTTTTCTGACGGATAAACTATGCAGGATTCGCGCCGGTTATGGCTTTTCGGAAGCATCCGCTGCAGAACAGCTAAAAAAGGCAAAACTGCCGATGCTGTTTATTCACGGAGAACAGGATACTTTTGTTCCGTATGCAATGTTGGATTTGGTTTATGATGCCTGTGCAAGCAAGGAGAAAGAAAAACTGTCCATACCGGATGCAGAGCATGCAAGGGCAGCCATGACAAATCCGAAGCTGTACTGGGGAAGCATAGAGAACTTTTTGGAGCGTTATGTCAGATAGGGAAGTCTGCCTTAAGGATGGCTGGTTCCGGTTGACATTTTGCCCAGATTCCGCTATAATTGCGTCAAAAATAGGCCAAGGAAGCGGTGATTAAACCAGCGCTTTCTTAGAATCTTAGTATTTTCAGAATGGAGATTCCTATGGAAAAAACAATGGAAAAAATTATTGCACTTGCAAAGTCGAGAGGCTTTGTATATCCGGGTTCCGAGATTTACGGCGGCCTGGCAAACACATGGGACTACGGCAATCTTGGCGTAGAACTGAAAAACAATGTGAAAAAGGCATGGTGGGGCAAGTTCATTCAGCAGAACCCTTATAATGTAGGCGTGGACTGCGCCATTTTGATGAACCCGCAGACGTGGGTGGCAAGCGGGCATCTTGGTGGCTTTGCAGACCCACTGATGGACTGTAAAGAATGTAAGGAGCGTTTCCGCGCTGACAAGCTGATTGAGGACTATGCCTTTGAAAACGGCGTTACATTTGAAAAGGCGATTGATGCATGGTCCAATGAAGAAATGAAGGCGTACATTGACGAAAAGAACATCTGCTGCCCAAGCTGCGGCAAGCATAATTTTACAGATATACGTCAGTTCAATTTAATGTTCAAGACGTTTCAGGGCGTGACAGAGGATGCGAAGAACATCGTATATCTTCGTCCGGAGACGGCACAGGGCATTTTTGTAAACTTTAAAAATGTACAGAGAACTTCCAGAAAGAAGCTGCCGTTTGGTATCGGCCAGATAGGAAAGTCGTTCCGAAACGAAATTACGCCGGGCAACTTTACGTTCCGTACAAGGGAATTTGAACAGATGGAGCTGGAGTTTTTCTGTGAGCCTGGAACAGACCTTGATTGGTTTGCTTATTGGAAGAAGTTCTGTATTGACTGGCTTCAGACGCTTGGCATCAAGCCGGAAGAAATGCGTGTACGCGACCATGAACCAGAAGAACTGTGCTTTTATTCTAAGGCAACAACCGATATTGAATTCCTGTTTCCGTTTGGCTGGGGCGAGCTTTGGGGAATTGCCGACCGCACGGATTATGACCTGACACAGCATCAGAACGTTTCCGGCCAGGATATGACTTACTTTGACGATGAAAAAAATGAGAGATATATTCCGTATGTAATTGAGCCGTCGCTTGGTGCAGACCGTGTGACACTTGCGTTCCTTTGCGCAGCTTACGACGAGGAGGAAATTGCGGAGGGCGATGTCCGCACGGTGCTTCACTTCCATCCGGCGATTGCACCGGTAAAAATCGGCGTACTTCCTCTTTCAAAAAAGCTGTCAGAGGGTGCGGAGAAAATTTACATGGAACTAAGCAAATATTATAACTGCGAGTACGATGACAGAGGAAATATCGGCAAGAGATACCGCAGGCAGGATGAAATCGGCACGCCGTTCTGCGTTACTTATGACTTTGAGTCGGAAGGAGACGGTGCTGTTACGGTGCGTGACCGTGATACAATGCAGCAGGAGCGTATCCAGATTACGGATTTAAAGGCATATTTTGAAAAGAAGTTTGAATTCTAGGTGTATTTCTATGAAAAAATGATTTCTTTTCAAGGAAATATATGCTATAATCAAACATGGGCTTTTGAGAGTCAACATAAAGCGAAAAGTTTAGGAGGAAACAAAGAATGGCTAAGAAATGGGTCTATTTGTTTAGCGAAGGCAACGCTAATATGCGTGAGCTTCTCGGCGGAAAAGGCGCAAACCTGGCTGAGATGACAGGTTTAGGCCTTCCGGTACCACAGGGTTTTACAATCACCACAGAGGCTTGTACTCAGTACTATGAGGACGGAAGAGAAATTAACGATGAAATTCAGGGCCAGATCAATGAATATATCGTTAAAATGGAAGAAATCACAGGAAAGAAGTTTGGCGACAAGGAAAATCCATTGCTTGTATCGGTTCGTTCCGGCGCCAGAGCTTCCATGCCTGGTATGATGGATACCATCTTAAACCTTGGTTTAAATGAGGACGTTGTAAACGTAATTGCAGAAAAGTCCGGCAATGCACGTTGGGCATGGGACTGCTACAGAAGATTCATCCAGATGTATTCCGATGTAGTTATGGAAGTCGGCAAGAAGTATTTTGAAGAGCTGATCGACAAGATGAAAGCTGACAGAGGCGTTACTTATGACGTTGATTTAACAGCAGACGACTTAAAAGAGTTAGCATCTCAGTTTAAGGCAGAATATAAGGCAAAAATCGGACAGGACTTCCCAAATGATCCAAAGGAACAGTTAATGGGTGCCGTAAAGGCCGTATTCCGTTCCTGGGACAACCCTCGTGCCAATGTTTACCGCCGCGACAACGACATCCCATACAGCTGGGGAACAGCAGTAAACGTACAGAGCATGGCGTTCGGCAACATGGGCAATGACTGTGGTACCGGCGTAGCATTTACCCGCGACCCTGCTACCGGCGAAAAGAAGTTAATGGGCGAATTCTTAATCAACGCACAGGGCGAGGACGTAGTTGCAGGTGTTCGTACTCCGATGCCGATTGCAAAGATGGAAGAGGAATTCCCGGAAGCTTTCGCACAGTTTAAGGATGTATGCGCAAAGCTTGAAAACCACTATAGAGATATGCAGGATATGGAGTTTACTGTAGAGAACAAGAAGCTCTATATGCTCCAGACACGTAACGGCAAGAGAACTGCACAGGCTGCATTGAAGATTGCCTGCGATCTGGTTGATGAAGGCATGAGGACAGAAGAAGAGGCTGTTGCAATGATCGACCCTCGTAACCTGGATACCCTGCTTCACCCACAGTTTGATGCAAAGGCATTGAAGGCTGCAGTTCCGATGGGCAAG
>CAJTZB010000123.1 GCA_910583815.1 uncultured Lachnospiraceae bacterium | reverse complement strand
GCTTTTATTATATTTTTCTTACTTTTTTCTATCTAATTCTCCGTTCCTATATTTTTCCTCTATTTCTTTGGCGAGCTGTTCCGGCGACTCCCCTGCCTTTAAACGCTTATTCCATTTTCTCATTTCATGCATTGTCATGCCATCTTTCTGTTTTGCATTCTCATGCAGCTTAAGCGCCGCCCACAGCACAACCGGAATAAAAATTGTCAGCACCAGGCTTGCCATAAACATCTGATGCGCTTCCGGCCTCGCCATAATTGCAAGAATAAAGGATGCTCCATACAGCAGCACAAGCACTGCAATACCTGCTATTGCTATAATTCTTCTTATCATGTTTTACTCCTTTCCACTCTCCCACTCCTCCTTCAGTTTTTTCAGCCACTCCTTCTGCTGCTTTTCATAACCTTGCTCAGAACATTCATAAAACACCGTTCCGCGCAGCTTCTCCGGCAGATATGGCTGTCCGGAATAGTGGTTTTTAAAATTATGCGAATACTCATAGCCAATGCCATGCCCTAGTTTTCCTGCGGCTTTATAATGTGCATCCTGCAGATATGGCGGTATTGGCTCCGTCCTTGTCGCCCCTACAAGTTTCATTGCTTTATCAATTGCGCAGATTGCCGAATTGCTTTTTGGCGCGCACGCCACATAAGCCGCTGCCTGCGCCAGCACAATCCTCGCTTCCGGCATACCAAGCCGCTCTACTGCCTGTGCTGCACTGACTGCCACTACAATCGCATTGGGATCAGCATTGGAAACATCTTCCGAAGCACAGATCATAATGCGTCTGGCGATAAATGCCGGCTCTTCTCCTGCAGCAAGCATCCTTGCAAGATAATAGATGGCGGCATCCGGATCAGAACCACGCATACTCTTGATAAATGCCGAAATCGTATCATAGTGGCTGTCTCCGTCTTTATCATAACGCAGCACCCTCTTTTGTATGCACTCTGCCGCTACTTCCAACGTAATATGGAGAATTCCGTCATCTGAGCGCTCCGTTGTCAGCACCCCAAGTTCAATCGCATTGAGCGCCGCACGTGCATCCCCATTTGCCATATCAGCCAGGAAGTCGAGCGCCTCTTCTGTAATTTCCGCGCGATACGCACCAAGTCCACGTTCCTTGTCGGTCAGTGCCCGAAGAAGCAGCTCTTTAATATCGTCCTTTTGCAGCGGCTTCAGTTCAAAAATAATCGAACGTGAAATCAACGCCCCATTTACTTCAAAGTAGGGATTTTCTGTTGTCGCTCCGATTAAAATTACTGTTCCGTCTTCAACAAACGGAAGCAGATAATCCTGCTGCCCTTTGTTGAACCGATGTATCTCATCCACAAACAAAATCGTCCTTTTTCCGTACATTCCAAGGCGTTCTTTCGCTGCTGTTATAACTTCTTCCATATCCTTTTTCCCGGCAGAAGTTGCATTGATTTGTGTAAACTCTGCGCTGGTCGTGTTTGCAATTACTTTGGCAAGCGTTGTCTTTCCTGTGCCGGGAGGCCCATAAAAAATAACAGAACTGATTTTATCTGCCTTGATTGCACGATACAGCAGCTTGTCCTTTCCAATAATATGCTGCTGCCCAACCACCTCATCCAGCTTTACCGGACGGAGGCGCGATGCCAGCGGTGATTCTTTCTCTTTTTTCACTTCATTCATATATTCAAACAAGTCCATTTGTCTGCTCCTTCATAGGAAACTGCACCCTCAAGGGCAAATTTCATTGTATCACATTTCACGCGGCGGCACAATGATAATAGCTTTTTTCCTAAAATAGCGCAGTTTCCTATGAAACAAAAAACAGGCGCACCATAACTTAAGAAAGCATGGTGCGCCCGATTTCATAACTGTATTCTTTTGTTTGGTTTAATCAATAAATCGGATAAGAATCTCCAACTTCCGGAGGCATTCCGCCATTTCCCAGAGGGTTTTCCGTAGAACCGCCCGGAACCACACCGGATTCATCCGGCGGAAAAACCGGAGGCAGAACTTCCGAAACTGTATGCACGGTACAGAAATCCGAAGGAAGAATATATTTTGTGTCAGAAGTAGTGTATGAATACTTCTTCTTGATGTTATTTTTTTCTCTCTCTGTCCTTTGATAGCCTTCCGGTACTGGTGTAGGAACTGCAGTAGTCAAATCCAGTTCAGTCGGGTAGTAAATTATCGGCTCATCTTTGATAAGCAGTACTTTTTCTTCTGTATTTGGACAGTTTTCCGTAGCCAGATGGTTCGTATCAAGGCAGATAATCGCCTTTACATGGCAGTTACAGTACTCGGTTGGGACTGTACCCTTTGCAAAATATTCGGTCTTTACCGTAGAACCTGCCGCATACTGGTCACAGACTCCGTCAATTGCAAGCAACCCTGATTTTGTGCATATCTTTGCAGTCAGAATTGAATCCGGCATTTCAAATTCCTTGTAAGCAAGCTGCTTTTTGGAGTGAATTCCTTCCATTACTTCACGCCATATATCTCGGTGCTTGGAATTATCTACCTCATAGTTGTTGTCAAAACCGGTCCAAATAGACGCAGTGTAGTACGGCGTGTATCCGCAGAACCAAAGGTCAACGGAATTCGTAGTCGTACCCGTTTTTCCGGCTACTGGCATTTTATAGTTTCGGAACGCCGGCACCGTAGTAGTTCCAAGCCCTGCAATCACAGTATCCTGCATCGCGCTTGTAAGCAGATAGGCAGTGGAAGTCTTCATAACCTGTCTGGATACTTTTTCATGTGAAAGCAACACTTTCCCACTATGGTCGAGCACTTTTGTATAATAGTACGGAGTATTATAGACTCCCCCATTTGCAATGGAAGCAAATGCAGCAGTCATTTCAATATTGGAAACACCTTTTGTCAGTCCACCAAGTGCAAGCGGCAGATTGATATCGGAATAGGTAGAACCGTCAGCAGCTACCATATAGTCCACCAAGGTTGTAAAACCAAGCTTTTTTAAATAGTCAAAAGAAACCTGTGGCGTAACCTGTTCTATTGTCTTTACGGCAATAATGTTCATAGAATAGGAAATCGCCTTACGTATTGTAGAAAGGCCCATAAACGGCGGAGTTTTTTTATACCAGTTCCTTACCTCTTTTGTCGTTCCCGGATAAAAATAAGGGCAGTCGTCCACCGGAGTAGCAAGTGTCATGCCACCGGTATCAATCGCCGGCAGGAAGGAAGCCAGTACCTTAAACGTAGAACCAACCTGACGCACTGTAGACGTGGCACGGTTTAATGTACGGTTTCCTGTTTTTTCACCTCTTCCTCCAACCAATCCAACAACAGCTCCTGTGGACTGGTCCATAATGGAGAGAGAAATCTGAGGCTGCAGCACCGGTTCCATTTTTTCCGCCAGCACCTTATCTCCTTCTTCTACCATAGCCGTACGGAAAGCATCAATGCTCTCCTGAATCAAGTCTAAATCATAGAAAAGCAGGTTGTACACACCACCCGAAATACGCGCTATCACGGAAGAATTGCCTTTGAAAGAGTTATGGAATTTAATAAAGTCTGCCAATTGATAATGGATTGTAGTACCATCTGCTTTTAATACAGAGAGAGCGTAGGTAAGGTCATAGTAAGAACCCTTGCCAAGCTCCGGATACATGGACGGGTCGGTTACTACTCTATCGCAAATTTCCTGAATTTCCCTATCCTGTGTTGTAAAGACCCGAAGGCCTCCGGTATAAATCAGCGAAGAAGCCTGCGAAGCGCTGTAGCCGCACTTTTCCTGAAGCTCTGCCATCAGCTGGTTGATTACTTCATCTGTAAAATAGCTGTAATAAGAGAGCGTAGAATTCTCTTTTACGTTTGAAGCAATACGGAGATAGACCGATTCCGTATCCGCCATTGCTTCGTTATACTGCTCTTCCGTACAAAAGCCCAGCTGTTTCATTTTATAAAGGACATTTTCACGGCGCTCTGCATTGTCTTCCGGATTGGTTGCCGGATTCATATGTGTTGGTGATTTTGGGATGCTTGCAAGCACCGCCGCTTCAGAAAGCGTCAGCTCACCAATGGTTTTATTAAAATACGTTTTGGCAGCCATCTGGACACCATATGCCCCTTGTCCAAGGTTAATGGTATTTAGGTAATATTCCAGAATGGTATCCTTATCCATCGTATTCTCAAGCTGTATTGCAAGATACTGTTCCTGCACTTTACGTACAACCTTTGTAATAGGATTGGATTCGTTTCCGCCTCCAAATATCTGGTTTTTCAGCAGCTGCTGTGTAATTGTACTTGCACCGGACTGAAGTTTTCCTGCAAGCAGCAGTTCTACTGTGGAACGGAAAATACTGCGGACATCAATGCCGTCATGTTCGCGGAAACGTTCGTCTTCAATTGCAATAAACGTATTTTGCACCATTTCCGGAATTTCCTGAATAGTGACATATTCCCTGTTTCCTCCTGCACCAACAAGCGTCTGTGAAAGCGTGCCGTCTGAATAATAGAACTTTGTCGTATAACCCGATGGAACTACATTGATATTCTCCAGAGACGGAGCGGACGCAATCAGCCCCTGCAGCGTGCCGATACCGGCCATAACTCCGGTAACTGCGAGAAAAATAACAAACACAACAAAAAGCCGGAAGGCCGAAACACTCAGTTTTGAGGAAAACCTTCTGGATGTTGTTTTTAAAAGATGTATTTTTTTATTTACTGATGTTTTGCTAAAATTCATGTTGTACCTCTCCGTGCAGGTCCTCTATTCCAATTCTTTCCTTGGCCCGACTCTTCCGTTTCATTATAACAAACATCCGTAGATTATTCAAATGAAAAGAGTATGTAGAAAATGTTACAAAACTATTTAGGAAAACACTGGTAAAACAAGTGCTTGGAACAAGGCCTTTATTTAGTATTCCACAGAAAGGAGAATTTATTCAAACAGAAGCACATCCTTTCCGTTTCTGGAAAACCACAATCTCTTCTCCTCTTCTATACCCGCACTTCCGGAAGTCACTTCTGTGATTTTTTCCGTTAAGGCAGGAAGCCGCTCTGGTGAAACAAGGATACGGACAGCAACTGCATCCGTATATTCTGTGGAAAGCACTGCATAGTCTTCCGATGCAAACAGATACTGCAGCTTTCCTATGCTGTTGTAGTCGGTCGTAACACGCAGACGGATGCCAAACTGTTTTTCAATGAGAATACTGTTTGCAAGACCCTCTTTTACAGCTCCCTGATAGGCCCTCACAAGTCCTCCGGTCCCAAGCAGGATACCCCCGAAATACCTTGTGACGACAACACAGACATTGTGTATATCCTCATTTAACAGCACATCAAGCATCGGCCTGCCTGCTGTTTTGGCAGGTTCGCCATCATCACTGCAGTGTGTGATTTCGTGGCGCATGCCAATCGTGTATGCAGAACAGTTGTGGCGCGCATCCCAGTATTTTTTCTTTAAAGAATCAATAAATACAAGCGCTGCCTCCTCGCTCTCACACGGCATAACCGTCGCAATAAAACGAGATTTCTTCTCGGTTAACTCACCAACACCGCCTTGATATACTGTTTTAATAAGTTCACTCATAATAATCCTTCCATTTAGGTCGCTTGCGGCACAAATTACTGATTGAAAAAATAGCTGTCAAGCCGTTTCTTCAGCCTAACCTCTCTAATAGCTGCTTACAATACGGTTTTGTCCCGAGTCATAAAGAAAACCTGCTTCCCTCAGACGCTTTTCAAGCTCCTTACTGTCCACTTCCATATCTTCGCACAATGCACTGAGCGAAGGGTAAAAATCACGCAATTTCATATTCAATATGCTGTAAAGCATGTTTGGGTCATCTGGCAGTTTCATAAAAAGGAATCCTTTCTTTGCTAAAATTTTATCTTGACCGAAAGAGCATCTGCTGCATCATATCTCTCCTCTGTCTTTCGCTTCCATAACATCGCACTGCTCATTATTTTATCACAGGTATTTCCTTGATTCAATGCGTTTTATCAAAATATAAGCGTTGGTGTACAGAGACGCTAACCAAAAAAGCGGCAACAAGACAGAAAAAGCTGCCGCCTCACAACATTCCTGCTGTGAAACGGCAGCTCGTTTCTGAGTTATTGTGATAAATCATCCGGCTTTTATTCCTATCTGCTCTATTCTATCGGCCACTCAGAAAAGTCCGGCACATACGTTTTCCCTTGCTCCTCATCCGGCTCAATCACAATTTTCCCATTCTCCGCCCTTACCCTGCCGCTTAAGCCTACTTCTTCCCAGCCCTGCGAAGCCTCCCAGGCATGGATTTCAAAACAGTTCTGTGCCGTGTCACGCATAATTCTCGCCACTTGCCCTGTATAATGCATATGATCCAGAAGATTCCCATCTTTATCATACAGCATAATGTTTACACATTCCCATTTTGAGTATATCAGTTCTTTATATACCGTCAGCACCGAGCCGTCCTGCGCCATAAGAGAACCGGCAGCAACCACATACTTATCTTCTCCCACCCAATCGTTTTCTGGCCAGACAATATATCTTTCACACTCTGGGCTGAGCAAATCTGCCAGAACCGTGCTTTCATTCAATACCCTCACTGAAGACGGCCGGTCAAAAACAAGCTGTGACAGACTGAGGTCTGTCTCATGCTCCCAATCGTAGTCTGGCGGATACCAAGAATAGTTTTTGGCATCTATTTCATTCAGAAGATAGGGATAGAAAAACGCCCTCCGTATTATTCTTTGGTAAATCTTTACCTTCCCGCCTTCTTCAAACTCCGCCTTCCTGTCCTGCCAGTAGGCAAGTGAATTCTCTGCAAAAACAGCCTCAAAGCAGCCATTCTGGCTCAGGCAGAATGCAGACATGTCATAAAACTCTGCCCCACTGAACTCATGGTTTGTAATAAGGGACAGATACATCTTCCCTCCATCACCAAAAATATCCGCCTCAAACATGCTGCCATATTTGCAGACAAAGTGCGGCGCTTCGTCCTTGCTTTCGTCATAAAAGACAAGGTAAACTAATCCCTCTCCCTGATATATATTATTCTCTATTTTTATGACCGGCTTGTAGGTAATCATGGCGATATGTAATGTCCCTCTGCTCTCTAACAGCAGTTCCCAAAACCGGCCTTCTTCTTTGGCTTCTTTGTCATATCTTACCTTTTCAAAAGCTTCCCAAATTTTCTGCGTAACTCTTTCCTTTGCTAATTCCTCTTCCGTAGGAGGCTGAGGTGTTGGCGTATTTGTGGCAGTCGGCTGCGGCGTTGGTGTTTCCGTTGCAGATGGCTGTGGTATTGGAGCCCCGGTCGCAGATGGTTGTATTTCTGGCATCCCGGTCGCAGAAATATGGGAATTTCCTTCACCCTGCATGTCCTTTGCATCGGCACAAGCAGAAAAGAATAGAATAGATACCAAGACAAATAAAAGAAATCGACGTTTCATGACTTTCCCTCTTTACACATTTAATCAGTATACGGATTTGCTGTAATCACTGTAGTCATATAGTAATAATGCTCTAATATTTCTTCGTACAAGAATCCCACTACTGACATCCCAACCGCACCATCTTGGCACATTCCAACTCCATGCCCCTTCTTCAGATTTGGCCTTATATCATAAGTGCAATCTACAGGTACTAGCGTCGGTGTACAGATGGCAACACGCCTCAACCCATGTGATTTCAGGCATTT
>CAJTZB010000122.1 GCA_910583815.1 uncultured Lachnospiraceae bacterium | reverse complement strand
TATTTCGGTATATAAACAGCCAAGGAGAAGCATTGTTCCATATTTCCGTCAACAGATTTAGCAATGAAGTTGAAGTGCATTTTGCACAAGACAGCACGGTAGAGCAGTTTTTCATTGGCAGCAAAGAAGTTATCAAATCAAAGGTGGAAGGAGTCAGCGTTTCTTATCTTTGGAAAGAGGGAGAGTACATGGTTGACTTTTATTTTTATGGGATGGATGAAGCGGAGGCAGAAAAGATTATTGAAGCAGTTTCCTTATCAAAAGCAGGGCGGTAGCTGACTGCATATAGGTGGGAACTACGATAAAAGTTTTACAAAAGAGTATAGGAAAAGGAGAAAACTACGTATGAGAAATGGGAAAATGAGAGCAATGGCGCTGCTTATGGGGGCAATGTTCCTCTTGCAGCCGGCGGTGTCAGCAAAGGCAGAGACACAGCAGTCACAGGAGGCAGTGGCACAGACTATCGTCTATGAAGGAGAGGTATACGAACTCTATAAAGTAGAGAAGGTTCCTTCTGTCAGTGTATTCCTTGCGGAAAATGAAGGAATCAGGACAGAAAGGGAAGTGACCAACTACTATTACCGCAGTGCCGAGATGCGCGCTATTGCAAAGGGAGAAATTACACAGAATACATATGCGGCAGACGGAACAAGGCTTGCTACATTGAAGCAGACAACGGAGTGGAAGTATACTCTTCCTTACAGGTTTCCGGAACTGATTTCTGCAGATACGGTAGTTACATATTGCCATCCTGAGGCAAGGATATTAATTAAAGAGTCTGTTACATATAAAGATACAAGCATGGAAGTGATGTATATTGTCCCATATACCGTATATTATCGCAATGAAATATTTGACGATGAAGAGATTTATACGGAATGTGACGCATATGGAAACGTTTGGTAAAACAGTGAAAGACAGTGTTTTTTGTGCATGCATTTTATAGTGCAGTTTTTCTTAAAACAAAAAGAGGATGTCAGAAAATTTTCTGGCTCCTCTTTTTTGTGTGTTAAGAAGGCGCCTTTATCAAGCGACGCGATACGCCGTATAAATAAAAGTATGTATTGCAGGAATGCCAGAAAGCAGATATACTATATGGAAGCAAATATTTTGGAGGGGATTTCTGTGAAGCGGATTCTTTCTTATCTAAAAATATATCAATGGCAGATGCTTTTTGGATTTATAGTGAAAGTGGCTGCCGCAGTGGCGGAGCTGTTTATGCCGTGGATTCTGGCGCATATTTTGGATGATATTATTCCGGAAGTGAAGCAGACAGAGCAGATAGCGCCGCTTGTTTATTGGGGTTTTTTGATGTTTTTGCTTGCGCTTGGTGTCAGGATGTTTAACGTTTTTGCGAACCGGAAGGCGGCAGAAGTTTCCAAAAATGCAATAGAGCGCCTGCGCTATGATTTATTTCAGAAAATTATGACACTTTCCGGAAGACAGACAGACGATATAGGCATTCCCTCTTTGATTTCGCGTATGACCTCGGATTCTTATAATGTCCATCATGCAATCAATATGATGCAGAGGATGGGAGTGCGTGCGCCGATGATTATCATAGGCGGGCTGTTTATTACGGTAGCATTAGAGCCGGTACTGACGCTTGTGCTCGCGGCAACGCTTCCGTTTATTGCGTTTATCGTGTATTTTATTTCTAAAAAGGGAATTCCGCTCTATGGCAAAGTGCAGCAGGCTGCTGATGTCATGGTACGTACGGTGCGTGAGGATGTTGCAGGTATCCGCGTGATTAAGGCATTATCCAAAGCGGAATATGAAAAGAAGCGTTTTAAAAAGGCGAACGAAGCCGTAGCTGAGAGAGAACTGGCAGCTTCTGGTGTTATGGCGGCATCCGGTCCGCTTTTAAACCTTTGTCTGAACTTGGGACTGACAGCAGTAATTGCAGTAGGTGCTTTCCGTGTCAATGCAGGAGTATCAGAGCCGGGTAAAATCGTTGCATTTCTTACTTATTTTACGATGATTTTAAATGCTGTGATTTCTATCAACCGAATTTTTGTTGTAATATCAAAAGCATCAGCATCTGCAGTGCGGATGGATGCTATTTTGTCCGCGGAAAATGATTTGCCGGTAGATATATCACAAGGCACCGAAGAGGCAGGAGTGGAGCAAGAGGGAACGTTTCAGCCTGATACAGACAATCAGACCATACCTGCAAAAGTAGAATTTAAGGATGTTTCCTTTGGATATAAGGCGGGAGAGGATAAATATTGTTTAAGACATATTAGTTTTACTCTGTATGCAGGAGAGACGCTTGGCATTATTGGTGCTACCGGTTCCGGCAAAACGACAATATTTAATCTTTTGATGCGTTTTTATGATGTAGACGAGGGTGAGATACGGGTAGATGGGAAAAACATTAAAAACTATGGACTGCATGAACTAAGAGAGAAATTTGGCGTGGCATTTCAAAATGATGTTTTGTTTGCGGATACAATTGAAGAAAATATCCGCTTTGGAAGGGAACTTCCGAAAGAACGTCTTGAAACAGCAGCAGAACAGGCAAAGGCGTTTGAGTTTATTATGGAAAAGGACGGCGGTTTTTCGCATATGGCGGCAATCAAAGGAGCCAATTTCAGCGGAGGACAGAAACAACGGCTTTTGGTAGCAAGGGCGCTTGCTGGCAAGCCGGAACTTTTGCTGCTTGACGATGCTTCTTCCGCACTGGATTATAAAACGGATGCTTACATAAGAAAGCAAATCAAGGAACAGTATGCAGGGACAACAATGATTACAATTGCCCAAAGAATCAGTTCCGTGATGCAGTGTACAAAAATACTGGTGCTAGAGGATGGGGAGATAATTGGTCTCGGTTCTCATGAGGATCTGCTTAGGCAATGTGAAGTGTATCAGGAAATTGCGGAGTCTCAGCTGGGACTTCATCTGACAGCATAACCTATAGAAAAAGTAAAGGGGGAGAAGGCTATGGCGTCACAGCCAGGGCAGACCGGCCCTGCAAATAAAAAGGCAGTGGAAAAGGCAAAAGATCCAAAGAAAGCATTGAGAGGTCTTTGGAATTACTTGGAATATCATAAATGGCTGCTGTTTCTGGCATTTGTGCTTACTGTCAGCAGCAATCTGTTTGCGCTTGTCGGGCCGAAACTGTCCGGCAATGCAGTCGATGCGATTGCCGGTGCCGGGATGGTACAGTTTGATACAGTATTTTACTATGTTCGCCTGATGATATTATTTTATGTGGTTTCGTCGGCGCTTTCCTATGGGCTTTCACTCTTGATGCGTACGATTACGCAGAAGACGGTATGCCGTATGCGGCAGGATGTATTTGACAAACTGATGGAGCTTCCGGTTGGATTTTTTGATACGCACCAATCCGGTGATATTATCAGCCGGATTTCTTATGATATTGATGTAATCAATACCTCACTTTCCAATGATGTCATACAGATTTGTGCAAGCGTTGTAACAGTTATCGGCTCTTTTCTTATGATGGTGACAATTGCCCCAGTACTTGTACTTGTTATGCTTGTGACAATCCCGCTTTCTGTTTTTTATACAAAATATATGACAAAAAAGACAAGGCCTCGTTTTTCAAAACGTTCTGCAAAATTAGGAGAGATGAACGGTTTTGTGGAAGAAATCGTGACGGGGCAGAAGGTGATTCAGGCATATGCAAGGGAAGATGTGATGCAGGAACGCTTTGCTTCCATTAACAAGGCGGCGATAGATGCTTATTATGATGCGGACTATTGCAGTGCAGCAATGGGACCGACCGTAAACTTTATCAATAATCTGTCATTGACACTTGTTACGGTGTTTGGTGCTGCACTGTATCTGGCAGAACTTCTGACACTCGGTGATATTTCTTCGTTTGTGCTGTATTCAAGAAAGTTTTCCGGCCCAATCAATGAAGCGGCAAATATTATGGGAGAGCTTCAGTCTGCGCTGGCGGCGGCAGAAAGAGTATTCCGCATTTTGAACGAGGAGTGTGAAGCGGCAGATGTCTATGGAGCAAAGGAACTCTCTGACGTCGAGGGTGAAGTAGAGATTTCGGATATTTCGTTTGGCTATACGGATGAAAAGCTGATTTTAAAGGGCTTTTCGCTGTATGTTCCAAAGGGGAAGCTGATTGCGGTAGTTGGACCGACAGGTGCCGGAAAAACAACACTAATCAATCTCTTGATGCGTTTTTATGACCCTCAGAAAGGGGAAATACGGATTGATGGCTTGGAAAACAGGGAACTGACCAGAAGCAGCCTGCGGCGTGCCTATGCAATGGTGCTGCAGGATACCTGGGTATTTGGCGGCACGATTTTTGAAAACATTGCTTATGGCAGAGAAGATGCAACAAGAGAGGAAGTTGTGGAAGCTGCAAAAGCAGCAAGAATTCACTCTTATATTATGAGGCTGCCAGAAGGCTATGAAACCGTGCTGACAGAAGACGGAGTCAATATTTCCAAAGGACAGAAACAGCTTTTGACAATTGCAAGGGCAATGCTGCTTCATGCAAGGATGCTGATTTTGGATGAAGCGACATCAAATGTTGATACCAGAACCGAACTCCGGATTCAGAAAGCAATGGAAAAGCTGATGGAAGGAAAAACTTGTTTTATTATTGCACACCGCCTGTCTACGATTGAACATGCCGACCAGATTTTAGTTGTGGAAGGCGGAACGATTGCGGAGAGAGGTTCCCATCAGGAACTGATGCAAAAAAAAGGCGTTTACTACCAGATGTATGCTTCACAGTTTCAGTAAAATGTGTTATGATAGAATATCATATAGGGTTTTGGACATCAGGCGGCTTTTGGCACTGGGAGTTGGAAGGCAGCTGTTATTGTGCTGTTTAAGTGGATGCTGCCTGAGCAGGTGCTGCTTAAGCAGCAGAAAAGAGAGGAAATATGAAGGAACTATTATATTTGCAGCCGGTATTCAAGCAGATGATTTGGGGCGGAAACCGTATGGCAAAAGAATATGGCTATCAGATTCCGGGAGATGATACCGGAGAGTGCTGGGCAATCAGCGCACATCCAAACGGTGACGGCAGGATTTTGGGCGGTACATACGATGGATGGACGTTAAGCCGTTTGTTTGCAGAGCATCGGGAGCTGTTTGGAAACAGCAACGAAGAGGTATTTCCTCTTTTAGTTAAAATTATTGATGCAAGGTCAGATCTGAGTATTCAGGTGCATCCGGATGACAGCTATGCTGCCAAACATGAGAACGGCGCGCTTGGCAAAACGGAATGTTGGTATATTTTGGACTGCGATGAAGACGCGGTGATTGTTATCGGGCATAATGCAAAAAGCAAAGAAGATTTGCGGCAGATGATTGAAGAGAACCGCTGGGAAGAGCTGATTCGGGTACGCCCAATTAAAAAAGGAGACTTTTTCCAAATCAATCCTGGCACAGTGCATGCAATCAAGGCAGGTACTCTGATTTTAGAGACGCAGCAAAGCAGCGATGTAACATATCGCCTGTACGATTATGGGCGTCTGCAGAGCGGCAAGCCAAGAGAGCTTCATATTGAAAAGAGTATTGATGTCATTACTTGTCCGCATGAGGAGCAAAATGAAGGAAAAGCCGTATTCCGCCAAGGAGATGCAGCAACGGAACGTCTTGTTTCCTGCGGATATTATACAGTAGAAAAGACAGAACTTTCCGGGACGGCAGCGTTTGATACAAACGGCATTTACCGGCTTTGCAGCATAATTGAAGGCGAGGGGACTGTAGACGGAAGAGAAGTAAAGAAGGGCGACCATTTTATATTGCCATCCGGTTATGGCACCTATGTGCTTACCGGGAAAATGACATTTATTTCTTCCTATGCGGAGGAGGCGGCACATGAGTAATTTCCTGAATCCGGAGAACGGCTTTTTTTCCTTTATGGGAAAGGCCTTTGATATGTTTGTGATAAACCTGCTTTGGCTGCTGCTATGCATTCCGCTTGTTACGATTGTGCCTGCAACGACAGCGCTTTACTATACGGTTGTCAAGGTAATCCGAAGAGAGAGAAGCTATGCGGTCAAAGAATTTTTTCGTTCTTTTAAAAGGAATTTCAGACAGGGTTCTATCTTTTCAATTATTGGCATAGTTGCTGCGCTCGTTATGTATATCGATTTCAGGTATGCATGGCTGCTGACACAAGAGCAGCAGTCAAGCGGAAGCATGATGATCGGCGTTTTTCTGGTTATCGCATTTTTGATTTGTGGTATTTTCCTGTATCTTTGCCCGGTGCTGTCCCGCTTTGACATGCCGTTTGGACGGATTTTAAAAAGCTCGTTTTTTATGTCCACAAAACATATGCCGACAACGGTTGTGTTGCTTGTGATTTGTATGGCAGTATTGCTTGGGAGCTATATTGTCCCGATCGGTATTTTTATTCTACCAGTGGCAGGAACGCTTTTGGCTTCATTTTTGATAGAGCGAGTGTTCAAAAAGTACATGCCCGCAAAGGGAGAAAGTGAAGGTGGAGAATCTCCAGAGAAAGATGAATGGTATTTAGAGTAGAAGGTAGGAGGGAATTTATGGAAGAACTATTGGTCCAAAAAACGAATTGGGAGCAAGTGGAAGGTCTGGTTTATTCGGATTTAAAGCATCCGTTTGAAGTGCTTGGACCGCACAAAACGGAGGATGGTATTCGTATCTGCTGCTTTTTTCCTGATGCGTCCAATGTAATGCTGAAGATGAAAAAAACCGGAAAGACAGAGCAGATGTCGCGTCTGGATGATGCTGGTGTCTATGGTATTCTGCTGCCTGGGGCAAAACAGCCTGGCTACACCTATCTGGTTTCTTATGAGGATGGCACGGAAGTTGAGAGAGAGGACCCATATACATTTTCTCCTGCACTTCCTGAAAAGGAGCTGGATTTGTTTTCAAAGGGAATCCACTATGAGGTCTATCAGATGCTTGGAGCGCATAAGAAGACGGTTTCCGGTGTGGAAGGCGTGTTGTTTGCGGTATGGGCGCCGAATGCAATGCGTGTCAGTGTTGTTGGCGATTTCAACCTTTGGGATGGAAGATGCCATATGATGGAGCTGCAGGGGGACTCCGGAATATTCTCTCTGTTTATTCCGGGAATGAAGGAAGGAGACCTGTATAAGTACGAAATCCGCATAAAAGGCGGCGCTACCGTACTGAAATCAGATCCATATGCAAGCTTATCGCAGAAACGTCCGGAAAATGCTTCAGTTGTATGCAGTCTTTCAGGTTTTACATGGACGGACAAGGAGTATCTGGAGAATCGGAAAAAGAAAAATCCTCTGGATGGGCCAATGAATATCTATGAAGTACATTTGGGTTCCTGGAAAAAGCCGACGGAAGAGGATGGAAGCTTTTACAACTACAGAGAACTTGCCGTGATGCTTGCTGATTATGTAAAAGAAATGGGCTATACGC
The DNA here is from genome assembly GCA_910583815.1 of uncultured Lachnospiraceae bacterium. GTDB lineage: Bacteria > Bacillota > Clostridia > Lachnospirales > Lachnospiraceae > SIG299. Next base: position 391 of record CAJTZB010000122.1, on the reverse strand, counting down.
ACATTGAGCTGATGCCGGTCATGGAACATCCGTTTGACGGCTCATGGGGCTATCAGGTCACTGGGTATTATTCGCCTACTTCTCGCTATGGAACGCCGCAGGATTTTATGTATTTCATGGACTATATGCACCAGAAAGGCATAGGAGTTATTCTGGACTGGGTTCCGGCACATTTTCCAAAGGATGCATTCGGGCTGGCAAACTTTGACGGTACTTGCCTGTATGAGCATAAGGACAAGCGTCAGGGAGAGCATCCGCACTGGGGAACGCTGATTTATAACTATGCAAGGCCGCAGGTGTCAAACTTCTTGATTGCCAATGCACTTTATTGGGTAGAGCAGTTCCATGCAGATGGTATCCGTATGGATGCGGTTGCATCTATGCTGTATCT
>CAJTZB010000121.1 GCA_910583815.1 uncultured Lachnospiraceae bacterium | reverse complement strand
CCTTGTTTTTAATTATTTTGCAGGAACTGTTCAAATTCTTCTTGTGTCATTAAAATTTTGCGTGGCTTTGTTCCTTCTTCCGGGCCAACAATGCCTGCTTCGGAAAGCTGGTCCATAATACGCGCGGCGCGGTTGAAGCCAATTTTATAGACACGCTGCAACATGCCAATCGAAGCCTTGTCCTTTTCAATAATAAAGCGGCCTGCTTCCGCAAAGTACTCGTCTCTTCCGCTATCAGAATTACCTGCTAAATAATTAAAAACAAGGTGCTGGAAGGGTTGGATGCGGAACTTAAAACAGCAGCAACCCGGACAGCGCCCCAGAGGAATTTCCGACCATGCATTTTGGGCAAAATTGCTCTGCCAAACAGGGTGCTGGAAGGGTTGGATGCGGAACTTAAAATAGGAGGACATATGCAGCAGTATCGTTTTTTATTGTTTGATGCGGATGAAACGCTTTTTGACTTTCATTATGCCGAGCGGGAAGCTTTGAGGGCGGCGCTTTTGAAGAGTGGCGTGGAATACAGGGAAGAGTACCAGAAACTCTATTCTGAACTGAACCTGTCTTTGTGGAAACAGTTAGAGCTTGGGAAGATTACGAGGCAGGAGCTGCTTATAGCAAGGTTCTCCCAATTTTTTGAGGCGGCCGGAATACAGGGAGATGCAGAGGCGGCAAGGGTCAGCTTTCAGGCTGGGTTAGCGGCAGAAGGCCGATTGTTTCCCGGAGCGCTGGAACTTTGCAGAGAGCTTGCAGGAGAGTTTGAACTGTATCTTGTAACAAATGGGGTGGCAGAGACACAGAGGACAAGACTGGCTTCTTCCGGTTTACAGCCATACTTAAAAGGTGTATTTATCTCAGAGGAAATCGGAGCGCCGAAGCCGCAGAAAGAGTTCTTTGATGCAGTTGAACGAGGGATCGATAATTTTGTAAGGGAACAGGCGCTGATTATTGGCGATTCTTTGACATCCGATATCAAAGGAGGAAATATTGCAGGAATTGATACTTGCTGGTACAATCCACATGGAGAGGCAAGCGATGCCGAAATAGAACCAACTTACACAGTAGCCACCTATGCCGAGCTGAAAGAGCTGCTTGGCATAGCAGATATATTATAGGATTCTTTAAAGTGGCTTATCAGCGTCTGTCCACCGGCGCTAATTGGCACAAATGCAGAAAAATGTGCAGAGTGAAAAGGAGTATGGGCTGAAAAATCAGAGATTATTCAGCCGGGAATTTGTGCTGACACACAAAGTTCGCTCTGAATAAAAGGCCGTCTGCGGCGGAAGAATGGGAGGATTGGAATGAAAACAGACATTCAGATTGCACAGGAAGCAACATTAAAACAGATCAAAGAGGTGGCGGCACTTCTTGATATTGGCGAGGAGGATTTGGAGCTGTATGGAAAGTATAAGGCAAAGCTTTCAGAAGAACTGATACAAAAGGTATCAGAACGTCCAAACGGAAAGCTGATTTTGGTGACCGCCATCAATCCTACGCCTGCAGGAGAAGGAAAGACAACAACTTCCATCGGTCTGGGTGAGGCATTTGGATGTCTTAAGAAGAAAGCAGTAATTGCGCTCAGAGAGCCGTCTCTTGGACCATGTTTCGGAATCAAAGGCGGTGCTGCGGGCGGCGGCTATGCTCAGGTTGTTCCGATGGAAGAACTGAATCTGCATTTTACTGGGGATTTTCATGCAATTACCTCTGCAAACAATCTGCTTGCAGCAATGTTAGATAACCATATGTTTCAGGGCAATGCGCTTCGTATCGACCCAAAACAGGTTGTGTGGAAGCGTTGCCTAGATATGAATGACCGCGCGCTCCGCAATATCGTGGTCGGAATGGGAAAGAAGACAGACGGTATTGTAAGAGAAGACCATTTCATTATTACCGTGGCGTCTGAGATTATGGCAATTCTTTGCCTTGCTTCCGATATGGAAGATTTAAAAGCACGCCTGTCACGGATTATTGTGGCGTATAATTATGACGGAGAGCCGGTGACAGGAGCAGATGTAAATGCAGTCGGTGCGATGGCGGCACTTTTAAAAGATGCAATGCAGCCGAACCTGATTCAGACATTAGAACATACTCCGGCAATTGTCCACGGTGGTCCGTTTGCTAATATTGCACATGGCTGCAATAGTGTCCGGGCTACAAAGACGGCGTTGAAACTGGCGGATTATGTGATTACGGAGGCAGGTTTTGGAGCTGATCTTGGTGCAGAAAAGTTTTTTGATATAAAGTGCCGAATGGCAGGGCTGCAGCCGGCGGCTGTTGTGCTTGTTGCGACGGTACGTGCGCTTAAGTATAATGGCGGCGTGCCAAAGACCGATTTAAAAGAAGAGAATTTAGAGGCATTAAAACGAGGTATTGTTAATTTAGAAAAACATATTGAAAACCTGCAGCAGTTTGGTGTTCCGGTCGTTGTGACATTGAACCGTTTCTTGACGGACACAGATGCAGAGCTCCAATATGTAGAAAGCTTTTGCCGTGAACGTGGCTGCGAATTTGCTCTTTCTGAAGTATGGGAAAAAGGAGGTGCAGGCGGCATAGAGCTTGCTAACGCAGTATTAAAGACAATAGAAGAGAAAGAAAGCCGGTTCCATGTGCTGTATGAGGATAGTCTGAGCCTGTTTGAAAAGATTGAAACAATTGCAAAGAAGATTTATGGTGCAGATGCAGTTACTTATGATGAAACAGCAAGAAAGGCAATCAAACGCATAGAAGAGCTTGGCTATGCAAATGTGCCGGTCTGCATGGCGAAGAATCAATATTCGCTTTCGGATGACCCGAAGAAACTTGGCAGGCCGACTGGATTTACGGTAAATATCAGGGAAGCATACTTAAGTGCAGGAGCAGGATTCCTTGTAGCAATTACAGGAACGATGATGACAATGCCGGGACTTCCGAAGGTTCCTGCGGCAGAGCAGATTGATGTAGAAGACGGCGCAATTGCAGGGCTGTTTTAGCCGATTCGGAATGGAGGATATTATGCTGCAGCTTGGAATCAGGGGACATGACACACCAAATGGAACATTTGAAGAACGTATCAAAAGCATTTCAGACTCTGGCTTTTGCTGTACACAGCTGGCGCTTGCAAAGCTGATTACGGAATTTAATGTAGGCAATGAGGCGATGACTTCCGGTATGGCGCTTTATATGAAAAGAGTGTTTTTGCAAAATCATGTGGAGGTTGCGGTGCTTGGCTGCTATAAAAATCTTGCAAATCCCGATGAAGCACAGCTTGCACAGATTATCAAATCATATGAGAACCATATTCGGTTTGCTGCATTGCTTGGTTGTGGGATGGTCGGGACAGAGACGGGTGCCGTCAATACAGAATACCGCTATACGCCGGAAAACCATACAAAACGTGCACTTGGCATTTTTATCGAAAATCTTAAGAAGGTTGTAGACTATGCAGAACGTATGGGCGTATGTTTTGGTATTGAACCTGTATACAAACATATTATGTATGACATTGAGTGTACCAGAAAGGTGCTTGATGCGGTAAATTCTCCGAATTTGCGTGTGATTCTTGATCCGGTCAATCTGCTTTCGGCAGAAAATGAATCACGCCATGAGGAGATGATCAAAGGGGCATTTGAGCTGTTTGGGGATGAAATTGATGTGATTCATTTAAAGGATTACATTGTGCAGGAAGGTGAAATTGTTTCTCGTCCGGTGACGCTTGGGGAGGGAAATTTAAATATTCCATATCTTATGGGTATCTTAAAACAGAAGAAGCCGTTTATCCATGTGCTTTTGGAGGATTCTGTGCCGGAGAATGCGCAGGCTTCCAGAACGTATGCGATTCAATGTTATGATGTTGGGGTCAAATAGCAGTTGATACACGGCTTGCTACGTGCTGCGCACTCCCGCGAACCTAAAACACCTCAAATCCGCTCATTTTTCTACGAAAAATGGCTGCTTTTCGGTGTTTTGGCGGCTCAAAAGCCTGGAAATCCTCCCACAAGCAAGCTTGCGTCGGATTTCCGGCCATTTGACCTTGGTATCATGTTATGAAAATGCATAAAAAATTGCCGCAAAGCGCTGTGAAACAGCAAGTGCTGCGAAACAGCGCTTTGGGACAATTGCGGGCCCGCTTTGCAGACTTGTGGCTGCTTTGCATTCTTGGCCTTGCGATGGCAGACGGAGACAGGGAGTGTTTAGATGCCGTCGCATTTGACAAGGATGGCTTCTACGTCCACATCAACCAAAATAATATCAAAACCGATGCGGCAGACGCAGCGCCAAGGAATGATAAATTCCTGGTCGCGCCCTAAAATCCCCCAAATTTTACAGGGACCGGGAACTATCAGGTTTTCGATACAGCCGGTTTTTAAGTTAAATTCAACATCGCTGACAAAGCCGATTCGTTCTCCGTCCCTGCAGTTGATGACTTCTTTCTGACGCAGCTTGCAAATGCGCGTAGAGACATCAATTGTTTCATTTTTCATTTTTACCTCATTTCTGACCGCCGGAATGAGCATCCGGTCAAAAGTGCCTGTGTTCTGCATAAAGGTGTTTACTTTATAATATGGCGGACAGGATAAAATAGTACAGAGGAAATTGTAAAACTGACATGGAGGACTAGGCTGAAAAATCTTTGATTTTTCAGCCAGGAATTTGTGCTGACGCACAAAGTTCCCTTCTGAAATAGAAGGCCGCCTACGGCGGCAGAATGAGAGGTTGTTATGAAATGTCCATTTTGCGGCAAGGAAAATACGAGGGTTATTGATTCTCGCCCGGCGGACGACGGAAGTTCCATCCGCCGCAGACGTCAGTGCGACGAATGCTCTAAGCGATTTACAACTTATGAGAAAGTGGAGGCAATCCCGCTTGTTGTCATAAAAAAGGACAACAACAGAGAGCCTTATGACCGTACTAAAATCGAAGCAGGCGTGTTCCGTTCCTGCCACAAGCGCCCGATTTCGGTAACACAGATCAATGCGCTTGTAGATGACATTGAAAATACAGTATTTAATCTTGAGGAAAAGGAAGTGCCAAGCAGTACAATCGGAGAAATTGTCATGGATAAGCTAAGGGATTTGGATCCGGTAGCTTACGTCCGGTTTGCTTCCGTATACCGCGAGTTTAAGGATGTCAATACATTTATGAATGAGCTGAAAAAAATTTTGGATTCCAGCAAATAATTTTTTTAAGAGAAGAATCAGGGTCGGTTAGTGCAAAGCACCATTTTGATGCTTTAATCAGAGGAGGCAGAGAAACAGATTATGAAAAGGCTGTTGCTTGTTATGGGAGACCTAGCGGCAGGAAAGTCTACTTTTGCTGAATTTCTTTCCCAAAGGTATGATACCATTGCTTTCCATAAAGATACGATCAAAGAAATCCTTGGAGATACTGTTGGTTTTTCTGACAGGGAAGAAAATCTGAAACTTTCCCATGCGACAATGGAACTGATGATGTTTCTTTTTCAGGAATTTGCAAGGCAGGGCAAGGGACTTATTCTGGAGTCCAACTTCCACACAGGAGAATTAGAACGCCTGCATAACATAGCTGAGGGACATGGCTATAAAGTGCTGACGCTTGTGCTTCGTGGTGACATTGCCACATTGCACAGGCGTTATCTGAACCGGATTTATAACGAAAACCGGCATCCGGTGCATTTGAGTACGACGTTTGATGTATTTGAGGATTTTAAAGCTTATATTGAGCATTCAAGGCAGGAAGAGGTTCCGGGAGAAGCATTGTTCCTTCCTGCAGATGATTTTTCGTATCAAAATGACCAGGAGGTGCTTGCAAAGCTTGATGAATTTATGGAAGCACTTTAAAACAATTACAAAGCACAAGCTGCTTGTGATGGATGGCTGCTTTAAGGTGGGCCTGTACCGTCAAGGGCTTGCGCACGATTTGTCTAAATATGCGCCTATAGAATTTCTGACTGGTGCCAGATATTATCAGGGAAACAAGAGCCCGAATTCTGAAGAAAGGGAAAAGAAAGGTTATTCAGAGGCGTGGATGCATCATAAAGGGCGTAACCGTCATCACTATGAGTATTGGACGGATATGAACCTTGCGACTAACCAATATGAAGCAGTTCCTATGCCGCGCCGTTATCTCGTTGAAATGGTGATGGACCGGCGCGCTGCCTGTATGACTTATGAAGGTGAGGCCTATACTCCTGCTTCTGCGCTCAACTACTACCTAAAAAGCAGAGGCAGGGCGTCGATGCATCCGCAGACACAGAGGGAATTGGAGTATATCCTTACGATGCTTCGTGACAGAGGAGAGAAACAGACATTTTGCTACTTACGAAAGCATGTGTTAAAAGGGAAACCGTTTCCGTGGGAGAAGCGGAAAGAGACTATGAAGGGCAGCTGATATAGAAAAAGTTGCCCTTATTTCTTTGCTTTTTTCTGCCGATAACTATATTGTAAGTTCAGGCAATGTTGGTCAGACGACAATGCATCAGCAATGCGGAAGCGAGGAACATATGAAGATTAATCAAAACGAAGTTTCAGGGAATCTTGGAGGTAAAAACGAGATTTTAAGAGAGGTTGCGGCACGTTTTAAGCAAATGATTGATTTTGGCTGCAACGAAGCAGATGAGCAGAAGATGCGGGAAAAGCTTGATGCTAAAATTCAGGCAAAGCTGGAATCAGGCAAGCGCCTCTCAGAAAAAGAACTGAACTATTTAAGAAAGTACAACCCTCAGATGTATGCCCATGCACTCCGTATCGAAATAAAGCGCCGCGCCGTAGAAGAACAGCTAAAACATGCAAAATCAAAACAGCAGGTACAGGAAATTGAGGATGGGGCGTTGGCATCTATTGGGAAAAATGACCCCATAAAGAAGTACATGGTGGCGGCTGTCTTAAGAACGGTATCAGAATTCAGAAAGTCAGAAGCATATCAGAAGCTTCCAGAGACAGAAAAGGAAAAGAAGAAAACCCAGGCGAATGAATGGCAGACGGATTCCGGCGAGGAAGAAGATGAAGAGACAGTGATTACTTATGAAATTGGCTCCTCATCTTATCAGATGGCTTTTGCCGAAAAGGCTTCTGAGACAGGAAAAGGGTTTACCGCGGTATCTTAACCTAAACCAGTTGACCGTTTCTTTAAAATCTGTTATAGTAAGACACAAGAAAATATCCTTTCTTATGCTATAGGAAATGGTTTCTATAGCATATGCTCTGGGGAGAGATGAGAAAGGAACCATATGGTTTGTAAAGCATTCAGTGCCGCACTGTGCGGTATCAATGCAGTAATGGTGCAGGCAGAGGCGGACGTAAGAAATGGGCTTCCTGCATTTCAGCTTGTCGGTGCGCTTGCCGCCGAAGCAAAAGAGGCAAAGGAGCGTGTCCGTGTCGCAATGGAAAACGCAGGCTTTCGTCTGCCGCCAAAGCATATCACAATCAATTTATCGCCTGCGGACATCCGCAAAGAGGGAACGGCATTCGACCTTCCCATCGCAATTTCTGTATTAGCCGCATTCGGCTATATTTCCAAAGAAAAGTTAAAAAACTGCATATTGGTTGGAGAACTGAGCCTTGACGGAAAGCTAAATCCGGTAAGAGGTATACTGCCGGTGGCATGCCTTGCAAAAGAAGCGGGATTTAAACAGATACTTGTGCCGGTGCAGAATGCAGCAGAGGCATCCGTTGCAGATGGGCTTTCAGTGTATGGAGTGCGCACATTAAAAGAGGCAGTGGACCTTTTTAATGGAAAAGATACAGGAAAGTCTGCCCTTTCTTCTTTGTGTAAGAAAAACAGCAATAAAAGCGGGCAGTGTGGACGGCAGCTTCCGGATTTTTCTGATATTATCGGGCAGGAGGCAGCGA
>CAJTZB010000120.1 GCA_910583815.1 uncultured Lachnospiraceae bacterium | reverse complement strand
AAGCACAATGCGGACATAGCCCAATATATTTGGAACAGAAAAATATTCCTTTAAAAATTTGGTGCGCTTTTTCTTATTCTCTGCTTTTTTGTGTCCATCCATAATTTATAGCCAAAGCCTCCTTAGCGTTGGTGTACAGACGCTACCTCTCCTATTTTATCAACCTGCAAGACAAGCGTCAATACTTCTCTCCCATTTTACGCACATTTTGTCGGACACATTTCCTTTACACCAAAGACATGCTGTGCTATTCTTTTATACAGAAAATGTAAATTCAGGAGGTGTTTCTATGCCGCGCGGCAGACGCAATCTTTCTTTAGAAGAACAAATCGCACAGGTAGAAGAAAATATCCAAATTACAGAAACTGCATTAAAAACACTGAAGACAAAACTTTCAGAACTGGAAGAGCAGAAAAAAAGAGAATATCTGGAGCTGCTTTACCAAAAAATCCTTTCTTCCGGAAAGACCGTGGAAGAGGCACTGGAACTGCTGAATGCATAATTTTTCATGAGACCGGCATAGCAATGCCCGGTCTCATTTTATAATTAACCACATTGACATTTCTGTTCCGCTCCAATATAATAGGCACTGTATTGCCTCTGAAAAATCTAAACACCCAGGCAAAAAACAGAAACTATAGGAGGGGAACGAAATATGAAGTCGATTAAGTCAAAAATTTTGATTGGTATGCTATCAGTGGTGCTGATTGGTTCAATATTGCTTGGTGTAATCACTGCTCTCTTGAACGCCGGCGGAATCGACGAACTGATGAAAAAAACTTTAGGGCCAGCCACCCAGATGGCAGCAGATGCAGTTCAATGGCGCATGGATAATTACTGGACGGCACTCGAAGAAGCCGCCGCCTCTGAAATTTTCCGCAAATCAGATCCTGAAGCACCGGAACTGATTCCCATTCGTGATGACATTGCCGCCAGAAACGGCTTTCTTTATGTCGGGAAAATGGATTCTGAGGGACTATCCTCTACCGGCTACAGTTATGCTGACGAATATTATTTCCAAGAATGCAAGGCTACTTCCAAACCTTACATTTCCAATATTATGAATGACGGAACCCGGATGATTTTTCTGTTAGAAGTGCCTATTGTCATAGACGGCAAATTTGAAGGTGTAGTGTATGGTGGTATTAGCGCCGACTTCCTTACAAATATTGTAGCCAACTTGGCAATGGGAAATGACGGCGTAGCCTACATACTGGACCAAAGAGGCAATGTAATCGGTCACCGGGAAAGTTCCGTAGTGATAGAAGGCTCCAACATGATTGAAGCCGCTAAATCTGATCCTAGTGTAGCTGATGTGGCTGCAGTAAACCAACGTATGATTCAGGGAGAAACCGGCTTTGGCTCATATAATTTCTATGGCGATAACAAATTTGTGGGATTTGCCCCTATTGGCGGCAACCAGCACTGGAGCATCGCCATCGAAGCAAGCCAGCATGAATTTAAAGCTACATTGGACCAGAGCATCCTGCTGACCATTCTGGTCGTAGTGTTTGTAATAGTTTTCTCTTTTGTAGCCGCATACTTCCTGGCACGATCCATTTCCAATCCTATCCGTGCCTGCGTTACCCGCTTGGAACAGCTGGCTGCCGGCGATTTACAAACCCCGACCCCTGCCATACACTCCCATGACGAAACTGCCGATCTTACAAAAGCTCTCGGAACAACTATTTCTCATCTGGGCGATGTGGTACAGGATGTATCCCATAATTTAAGCACAATGGCTCAGGGTGATTTTCACGAGAACATTACCCATACTTACCGTGGCGACTTTGTCACAATCGAGCAATCCATAAAGACTATCCACAGCTCTCTAAAGGACACCCTGCTCCGGATCAACCATTCTGCCGGAATGGTGGCTGCAAGCGCCAGTCAGGTTGCCACCAACGCACAGTCCTTAAGCCAAGGAACCACGACACAGGCCAGTGCTGCCCATGAAATGTCCATTACCATTACTGATATTTCTGAAAACGCAAAACAAACTTCTGCTGCTGCAGAAAAAGCCGGAGAATATGTCAATCAGGCTTCCTCTCAGCTTGATGTCAGCGTAGATTGCGTGAAAGAGCTGAACATAGCTATGGATAAAATTTCCGGTTCTTCCAAGGCAATCAGCAAAATCATAAATACCATTGAAAACATCGCTTTTCAAACCAATATTCTGGCACTCAATGCTTCTGTAGAGGCTACACGAGCAGGCGATGCCGGCAAAGGTTTTGCTGTAGTTGCCGATGAGGTACGCAGCCTTGCCTCCAAATCGGATGAGGCTGCCAAGGCCACTAAGGAACTGATTGAAAGTTCCATCCGTTCCATCGTTGAAGGCGGGCAGGCTGTAGCCAAAGTTACCGAATCCTTAGACAAGACGAACTCCATCACCAAAAATGTAACTGCCAATATGGATATTGTAGTGTCAGCTATAGAAAACCAGACTGCTGCTATTTCTCAAGTCAAAGAAAGCATTAACCAGATTGCTGCTGTAGTTCAGGCTACTTCTGTCACTTCTCAGGAAAGTGCTTCTACTTCCCAAAAACTGTCTGAACAGTCACAATTAATGAATAACCTCGTGAGCAATTTCCGGTTGGAATAACAAGATGGTTTATGAGCAAACAAGGAACTGCCCTAAAGCAGTTCCTTGTTTTTTTGTTCTCATCCATCCACAGATGGCCGCATGTCTTTTGTAGCCTTACTCTCAGCTATTCGCTTCCAAAAAGCAGATGGATGCTCTCCTTTGCCTCTTCCTCTCCAAGTACAATGGAAAGTTCATCATACAGGCGCTCTCCGACGCTTTTTAAATAGCGCTCATCCGTTGCCGTGCATTTTTTCCCTTGAGCCATGCGTGCAGCTTTCCGCAGCATCAATGTTTTTAAAAGCCGCAGCCAGAGATAGCAGTCTATGGAATACAGTGCTTCCTTATAGACTCCCTCACATTGCTTTTCATTGCCAATAGAAAGCTCTTCCATCTTCGGGGCAGCTTCCATCAGCCCTCTGACCTCTTCTGCAGAAAGTATACGCCGCATTTTTGTCTTGGTATTGTCTACCGGAGTATATATTTTGCTGTCATGCCGATTGACCGGAACCATCAGGTAGTACTGCTTATCTTGGTCCAGTCCTGCCACATCCTGCACAATACCCTCAATTTTGCAGACACCGCTGCTTCCATACTGTACAAGTTCTCCAATCTGATACATGCCTTTCCCCATTCCGAAGCGGTTATCAGGCAGGAACACAGGCAATACCGGGGGTTGCCTATGCTTCGGCTTTGCGACGCTTCGGCGCAAAGCCGTAACCAAAACATATTCTGTTTAAAGTATGTCTCAGTTTTTCCTTCTTATTCCAGTTTCTTTTCCATTTGCCTTTTAGAAAAACAGCAGATATTTGGAACGCTATTGGGCAAACAATTACTACATAGATTTATTGTAACACAAAAACTGGCATTTTTGTAAACACTTTTTCAAATTTCATTACTTATTATCAAAATAGAAGTGCAGATTTTGTGCAAATTGACTACAGCATACGCAAAATAAGCATAAAAAATGCCGCGACTTCAGGAATCGCGGCATTTTTATTGTATCTTTATCTATTGGCTTCCGAATCTTCAAAACCTTTTTTAGAAACGGTTTGCGTTTGCTGCTTCCTCGATGGAAACTGCAACAGCTACTGTCATGCCAACCATTGGGTTGTTGCCTGCACCAATAAGACCCATCATCTCTACGTGAGCAGGAACGGAAGAAGAGCCTGCGAACTGTGCATCGGAATGCATACGTCCCAGTGTATCTGTCATTCCGTAGGAAGCAGGGCCTGCTGCCATATTGTCCGGATGGAGCGTTCTTCCTGTGCCGCCGCCGGAAGCCACGGAGAAGTATTTTTTGCCCTGCTCGATGCATTCTTTCTTATAAGTGCCTGCTACCGGATGCTGGAATCTGGTTGGGTTCGTGGAGTTTCCGGTGATGGAAACGTCAACGCCTTCCTTATGCATGATGGCAACGCCTTCACAGACATCATTTGCACCATAGCAGTTTACCTTTGCACGAAGGCCCTCAGAATAGGACTTGCGGAATACTTCTTTTACTTCATTCTTATATGGATCGTACTCGGTCTCTACATAAGTAAAGCCGTTGATACGAGAAATAATCTGAGCAGCATCCTTGCCAAGACCGTTTAAGATAACACGGAGCGGCTTTTTACGTACTTTATTTGCTTTCTCGGCAATACCGATAGCGCCCTCTGCTGCCGCAAAGGACTCATGTCCTGCCAGGAAGCAGAAACACTCGGTCTCCTCCTCCAGAAGCATTTTTCCAAGGTTGCCGTGTCCAAGGCCTACCTTACGAGTATCTGCAACGGAACCAGGAATACAGAATGCCTGAAGGCCTTCTCCGATAGCTGCTGCTGCATCTGCCGCTCTTCTGCAGCCCTTCTTGATTGCGATAGCCGCACCTGTTATGTAAGCCCAGCAAGCATTCTCAAAGCAGATTGGCTGAATGCCTTTAATCTGGCTGTAAACGTCAAGACCTGCATCCTTTGTAATCTTTTCAGCTTCTTCTAAGGAAGCGATGCCATAGCTGTTTAACACAGCATTGATTTTATCAATTCTTCTTTCATAAGACTCAAATAATGCCATTGTCATAATCCTCCCTACTCTTTTCTTGGGTCGATAATCTTAACTGCATCAGCCACACGACCATACTGACCCTTTGCCTTCTCATAAGCTGTATTCGGATCATCACCCTTCTTGATAAAATCTGTCATCTTTCCAAGGCTGACAAACTGATAACCGATAATCTGATCCTCTGCATCCAGAGCAATGCCGGTCACATAGCCCTCTGCCATTTCAAGGTAACGAGGTCCCTTCTTCAATGTGCCATACATCGTTCCAACCTGGCTTCTTAAGCCTTTTCCCAAGTCTTCCAGGCCAGCGCCGATCGGAAGGCCGTCTTCGGAAAATGCGCTCTGCGTCCTGCCGTAAGCAATCTGTAAAAACAGTTCCCTCATTGCTGTGTTAATAGCGTCGCAGACAAGGTCTGTATTCAATGCCTCCAAAACAGTAAGGCCCGGAAGGATTTCTGCTGCCATTGCTGCAGAGTGGGTCATGCCGGAGCATCCGATTGTCTCAACAAGAGCTTCCTGAATGATGCCCTCCTTTACATTTAAGGTCAGCTTACATGCTCCCTGCTGTGGGGCGCACCAGCCAATACCATGTGTCAGGCCGGAAATATCCTTTACTTCTTTGGACTTTACCCATTTTGCTTCTTCCGGAATCGGCGCAGCACCGTGATGTACACCCTGCGCAACCGGGCACATTTCTTCTACTTCATGCGAATAAATCATGTTGGGACTCCTTTCAATCCATCGTTCTAGATTTGCGTGCAGGCTTTGGCAGCAGAGATTGTCAGTATTTTAACAAACATATCCCTTACTTCCAGCTGCCTGCTTCCATTTTATTTTCTCACAAAAAATGCATTTCGTCCATACCCATTTTGTCAAAATTTCTGCCCATCCAACATGCTGCTTTTGACGCATATCCCTTTGCCGACATCAGCATGCAGACGCCGGCACGCCTTATCCCATGCAATTTTAGTACTTTTAATGGATGTCCTTTTTTCTTTATTTTTCAAACATTCTAATAAAAATCTACATGAATGTCTCCTGAATTCGCCTTTGCTGTAATTGTCCTTATTGCTGCATCTCCGCCGTGATTTTTCTGTTTGGAGACGCTGGTCTCTCCAAATGAGCTGTTGGCAATCACCTTATAAAATGACTGTACATTTCTCATTTCAATATTAATATCGCCAAATGAGCTCTCTGCTTCCACATCTGCATCCTTACAGCTGCATAAATCTATATCGCCGCTGTTTCCGCGAAGCCGGAAAGCCTCATATTCCGCAGATATATGGATGTCTCCAAATGACACAGACACTTCCATTTGCCCTCCGGCGCAATTATCCACCTCTATGTCGCCGTTTTTAGAACCCAGTTTCTGCTTATCTGCCTTTACATTCTGCATACAGATGTCGCCGCTTGCTGTAGAAATACTGATGCTCTTTGCTTTTACATTATCTGCTTCCACATCGCCGCTTGTCAGGCTGCCTGTAAGTTCCTCAAAAGAGCTTGACGTTATATTCAAATCTCCGCTCATTGTACTTAGCTGCAGTTTTCCTCCCTGCATTCTTTCTATTTCTACATCACCGCTTTTAGAAGAAAGCAGGAATTCCTCGTTCTGAATACGTCTTAATGTAATGTCTCCGCTGATGGATTCTATTTTACAGTATCTTCCGTGTATGTTGCACATCTCTATATCGCCGCTTTTTGAACTGATAATGAGCTGCCCGGCAGAAAGTCCTTCTATTTCTATATCGCCGGATGTTCCGGTAAGTTCCACACATTCCACTCCTTTTGGAATATTCACGGTCAGGTCTGCAGAGCTTGAATACTTCATGCGGAAAAAACCGCTCTTTCTTTCTGTATTTTCATCGCTTTTACGAAATCCGATATAAAAAGTATCACCCTCCTGATAGGAATAAAACGGATAAATCATGCTGTCTTTATAAGAACTCTGCTCATAAGTTGCAGAAGGCAGGGTATCATCTGTTCCTTTTAATGTGACGTCTGCAAATTCGCCCTGAATGATAATTCTTTTACAGCCTTCTTTTCCTTGTTCCTGATTGTACTCCTTCTCTTCGTTTTGGCTGTCACTGCTCCCATTCTGTTCCCATGTTGTATTCTCTGTATTTCCTCTTTGTTTCCAAACTTCCTTCTGCTTCTTAAAGCCCTCCTGCATTGCCTGACCCGCCTCATTTATGGCATCGCCCGCTTCTTTCATGATTTTATCAAAGTCAATCTTTCCTACTTCTTTTGTCGCAATATCAATTGCTTTGCCTGCCTCTTCCATTGCTTTTGCAAGCATATCCTTGATGGACTTTGATATTTTATCTCTATCCTCCTGCCCCCAGCTCTGCTCCTCTTCTTTCTGTTCGTAGCCTTTCCATGAAGTATTTTCTTTGCTCACATTATCGTTCTGCCCTTCAGCGTCTGCCTCTGTGCTGCTTATCAGCATCTTTTCTGCCTGCCTTGGCTCTGCTTTCAGATTCTGCCCGGATGCTCCCTGCGACCGGATGCCAAGCATTTCATTTATTTCTTCCACCAAATCCTCCGCTGTTCCAAGCTCTTCAATCAGTTCTTCTTCGCTTCTGCCACGCTCCAGCCCGACACGGAAATGTTCTTCATAGTCCGTCACGATTTCCTGCACCAGTTCTTCCTCAAAGCCTTCCAATGCATTTTTCAGCCCATTCATATATTCTTCTTTTTTCATAGAATCATCATTCCTTTCCACAACCTGCGACTTTTACTTCCCTCTCTCATTTATCTCCTTGCAGCAGACGTTCCATTACAGCCACAAAGTCGTTCCATTCCTTTTCAATCAGTTCCTGCCGTTCTTTTCCTGCCGCAGTCAGATGATAATATTTTCTTGCTGGTCCCTCTTCCGACTCCACAAGATAGGTTTCCACCAGCTCTTCCTCTTTCAGACGCTTCAGCACTAAATACAGCGTTCCCGGAGCAATTGACATTTCCTGTGAAATCGCATCCGTCAGTTCATAGCCATACCGGTCTCTCTTCATAAGAAGGGAAAGAACACAAAGCTCCAGTGCCCCCTTTTTAAACTGTGCGTTCATTTTAGAAATACCTCCTCTCTATTTTAAATTTTACATAAAAATCCAAACATTGCGTACCGATGTTTTAGCTTTATGCAGGCACGTTGATTTTTAAATTTTGTTTTGCTAGCGTCGGTGTACAGATGGCAACACGCCTCAACCCATGTGATTTCAGGCATTT
>CAJTZB010000119.1 GCA_910583815.1 uncultured Lachnospiraceae bacterium | reverse complement strand
TATCTGCTTAATAAGCTGACCAAATTCCGCGGCATGTTCCGCACGATTTACTTCCTGCCGGTTATCATTATGTCCGGGCCGGTTATGTCGCAGATTTTAGATGCGAGCGTGTCGGAGCATATGGAAGAGGTAAGCCGCTATGATGGGCTGTTTATTATGAATATGATTGAGAGCTATTCCAGGCCATTTGCCAACTTGCTTGGAAGCGTGCTTGATGAACTTTCGGTGATTTTGTGGTTTACTGGAATCCCGATTGTCCTGTTTATCAACGGACTGCAGAAAATCAATCCGAGCCTCTACGAAGCGGCGCGTATCGACTCTGCAAACAACTGGCAGATTCTCTGGAAGATTATCGTTCCTTTAATTAAGCCGATTGCACTTGTCTGCACGATTTTTACAATTGCGCAGCTTGGTACTTATGATACCAATCCGGTCTATGCACTGATTCAGACAGCAACCGGGAATATGAGCGGCGGACTTGGATTTGCAGCAACTTACGCATGGATTTACAGCTTGGTTGTGCTGCTGATTATCGGAGCTGCATTTCTCGTCTTTAAGGAAAAGAAAGAGAAGAAGGGAGGAATACGATGAAAACCACTTATGGAAAACTGCGCAAAGCAATTTTTAAGATAAGCAAACTGCTGATTTACTTTGTTTTAATCTGCATCAGCTTCGTGTTCCTCAAGCCGATTTTTGAGATACTTTCTAAAACCTTTATGAGTGCATCGGATGTAATTGACCCGGCGGTGGAATGGCTTCCAAAGTCTTTTTCCATTGAAAACCTGAAGATTGCCGCAAAAGTGCTGAAACTTCCGACCACGCTCAGGAATTCGATTCTGTTTTCCGGCGTGATGGCAATCTGCCAGACAGCAGTTTCTGCCCTGACTGGCTATGCGCTGTCCAGATTCAACTTCCGGCTGAAAAATTTCTGGTTTTTGATGATTCTTCTGGCATTTATTATTCCGGTACCGGTGCTGATGGTGCCAAGGCTGATGATGTTCGTTTCTGTACAGGAAGCACTGGGATTCAATCTGATTGGCACACCGATTCCGCAGCTTTTGATGGCGGTTCTTGGGCAGGGCGTATATTCGACAGTGCTCATCTTGATTTTTAATAACTTTTTTAATATGATACCAAAGGTACTTGATGAAGCAGCGATGATTGACGGTGCAAGTCCGGCGAAGGTATTTTATTATGTGGCAGTCAGGATGTCACTCAGTACGATTTTGGTTGTATTCCTGTTTTCCTTTGTCTGGAACTGGAATGAGACTTATATTACCGGAACCTTGCTTAGAAATTCCATTGAGCTGATGCCGGCCAAGTTAAGCCTGTTCAATTCAGAGTTTGATGGTGCAGTTTCGGCAGCAGGAAGCGCGTTTAAGCTAAATGAGGCATATAAGATGGCAGCGACTTTCCTTTCGATTGCTCCATTGCTTCTGCTGTATGCTTTCGTGCAGAGACAGTTTATCCAAGGTATTGAAAATACGGGGATTACCGGTGAATAAAAACAGGAAAACTTTCAGTTTTTCCGCTGCGGATTTGGATCTGCGGACCAAAGTCCGCAGACAGAGCGAATGCCAAAATGAAGGTATTCTTTTCACTCGGAAATTGGAGGAATTATGAGAAAGAAACAGTTGTGGATTTTGATGGCAGCAATGGCGGCGATGTTTGCGATGGCAGGCTGTAAAAGCAAAGAAGTGGCAGATACTCCAACCCTGCCCCCGACTCCGGCAAGCGGCTACCGTGTCGGGACAGTCGTATCGGATGCCTATGTAGACCCATCGACGATACAGACCCCGGCACCGGAAGAAGTCAAGGCAGTCGGTTATGAGTATGATTATGATTCCCTGACCTATGAACTTGTCTGGTCGGATGAATTTGATTATGAGGGTGCTCCTGACGATACAAAATGGGGCTATGACACCGGCGGCTCCGGCTGGGGCAACAACGAGCTTCAATATTATACAGCAGGGGATAATGTTTCTGTCAAGGACGGTGTCTTAATTATTGAGGCAAGAAAAGAAGAAAAAGGGTCAAGGGATTATACTTCAACAAGGCTTGTTTCAAGAGGAAAAGGCGACTGGCTGTACGGAAAAATTGAAGTCTGCGCCAAGCTCCCTAGCGGAGTCGGCACATGGCCTGCTATCTGGATGCTCCCAACCGGATGGAAGTATGGCGACTGGCCGGCTTCCGGCGAAATCGACATTATGGAACATGTCGGCTACGATCAGGACCGGATTCATGGTTCGGTTCATACAAAAAGCTACTATCATTCCATAGGGACACAGAAAACCGCGTCCGTAAAAACCGAAGGTGTAAGCGAAGAATTTCATGTCTATACGCTGGAGTGGCTGCCGGACAAAATTATCATCTCTATGGACGGAGAAGAATACTTCCGCTTTGAACCGACAAAGTACAAGAGTCAGCCGACTTATAAAGAATGGCCGTTTGATAAAGAAATGCACCTGCTGATTAACTTTGCAGTCGGCGGCGACTGGGGCGGAGCGAAGGGCGTGGATGAAACCATTTATCCACAGCAGTTTATTGTGGACTATGTCAGAGTGTATCAAAGCAAAGAAATCACGGCATTGGCAGGAGAAGACTAAAAATCAGCAATAACCCGCATAACACACAGATGGATTTGCAGACGCAGAAAGCGATGCAAATCCATCTAGAGGATGTGTGTTGGTAGGGTTATTGCGGAACTAGAAATCAGCAGCAGCCCGAACGGCACACAGCTCGGTTTCCGGACGCAGAAAGCGAACGGAAACCTGTGCTGCGGTCAAAGTGTGCCGGGAGTGGCAAAACGCACCTATGGTGCGTTGCGGTACTAAAATAGGAGAGTCTATGGGCAAATATAAATTAGAGGGCGAAAAATTCTTTTTTCAGGACTATGAAAAACTCCCTGCATTTTCCAGCTTTCTTCCGGGACTTGCAGGGGTAAAGGGAATACCACTTTGGGTGTTCTATACAAACAGAGGGCAAGGAATCAACAGTTTTGGTATTCATCATAAAGGCAATGCAATTATGGAATTCAATCCGGCAAATACCGCTTATGAGAATACGGCAGTCAAAGGTTTCCGTACGTTTTTACGCAGCAATGGGAACTATTTTGAGCCTTTCTGTACTTACCATACAGAAGGAAAGCGGACGATGTGCGTGGAGAAGAATCGCCTGATGCTTGAGGAAGTTAATGAAGAGCATGGGGTTCAGATCAGAGTCAGCTATTTTGTGCTGCCGACAGAGAGCATTGGAGCACTTGTCCGGATTGTTGAACTGAAAAACATTTCAGAAAAAAATATACGTTTGGAAGGTGTGGACGGACTTCCTAAAATTATTCCTTATGGCATACAAAATGGTGCATTTAAAGAAATGTCCAATCTGTTTAAGAGCTGGACAGAAATCAAAAATTTAGACCAGAATGCACCATATTATACGATGCGTGCTTCTAGTGACGATTCTGCAGAGGTTTCGGAAATCAAGGGAGGATATTTTTACTGCACCGTCTCAGACGGAAAGCTGCAGCCGGTCGTTTATGATGTAGAGACAATCTTTTCTTATGAGACTTCGCTTGTGACTCCTGTTGTCTTTTTGGAAGAAGGATTGCAGGGCGTGCAGACAAAAAAACAGTGCTTTGCAAACAAAGTGCCATGTGGATTTACGTGTTTTGAGGCAGAACTTGCACCAAGCGAAAGCCATATGTTTACTTCTTACATCGGATATGCAGGCACAACGGAGCAGCTGAATGAGACGGCAAAACTGTTCTGCACGAAAGGCTATGCGGAGAAGAAATCCTTAGAGGCTGCAGAGCTTGCAAAGAAGCTGGTGGGTGATGTGGCAACGGCTACATCAAGTCCGGTATTTGACCAGTATATGGAACAGTGTTATTTGGACAATTTCCTGCGAGGCGGCTATCCATATGTGTTCCGCTCTGGAGAAAAAAATTCTGTTGTGCATCTGTTCAGCAGAAAGCATGGGGACCCGGAACGTGACTATAACTTTTTCTCAATTGCAGGAGAATATTTCTCACAAGGAAATGGGAATTTCCGCGATGTGTGTCAGAACAGGAGAAGTGATGTATTTTTCCATCCGGAGGTTGGGGACTTCAATATATGGAGCTTTTTCAGCTTTGTGCAGATGGATGGCTACAATCCGTTAGAAATCCGTCCTTGTACATTTCGGATAAAAGAAGAGAACAAGGAAAAAGCAGAAGAGCTGCTTGTGGAGAATTTATCAGAAGAGGCAGGAAAAGAGGTACTTGTACCATTAAACAAACTGCTTGCAGGGGCATTTACGCCAGGGCAGGCATGTACGGTAATCGCGGAGCATGCGATTCCGATAAAGGATGAAGAGGCACTTGTCAATAAGCTGCTTGGGCTTTCGGAAGAACAGTTAGAGGCAGGATTCGGAGAAGGCTACTGGAGCGATCATTGGGATTACCTGATGGACCTGATAGAAAATTATCTGCTCATTTTTCCGGATAAAAAGCAGGAGCTGCTGTTTGGCAGGAACGATTACCGCTACTATGACAGTGTTGGTATCGTAAGGCCAAGAAAGGAAACCTATGTACTGAGCAAAGGAAAAGTCAGGCAGTACGGATCGCTTTACCATAGTAAGGAAAAAGAGAAAAAAGAAGGCTTTGTTGCAGGCGGTACAAACTGGCTAAAGGATAAAAAAGGAAATTATCTGACAACAACACTGCTTGGAAAGCTGCTCACATTGGCAGCAAACAAGTTTCTGCTGCTTGACCAAGAAGGCATGGGCGTTGAAATGGAAGGCGGAAAGCCGGGCTGGAATGATGCAATGAATGGGCTTCCGGGGCTGTTTGGAAGTGGAATGCCAGAAACATTAGAACTGGCACGTCTGCTTACATTTTTGGAGGAAAGCCTTTCTGAACAAGGAATACCGGAACAGACGGAGCTTCCATGCGAACTGGCTTCTTTGCTGAAAAGGCTGACAGAGCTTCTTTCCAAACGAGATGTGCTTGGTACATTCGGCTATTGGGAACAGGCGGCTGATTTAAGAGAACAGTTCAGGGCAGAGATAGAGGCAGAATTGACAGGAGATGTTTCAAAGATAGCGCTTGCAGAGCTAAAACACCTGATAAGCGGATGCCTTGCTGTTGTGGAGCAGGGTATTGAGAAGGCATGGAAGCTTGGAAACGGAATTTTGCCGACTTATTTTACTTATGAGGCAACTGCCTATGAAGAGAGGAAAAATGAAGACGGTACCTCGTATATTACTCCTTATGGATTGCCTGGAGTAAAGGTTACGGAGTTTGCCTGCCATGTCGTACCGCCGTTTTTGGAGGGTCCTGCAAGGATGCTTTCCTGCAGAAGCGGGCATAGAAAAGAAAAGAAGGAGATGCATGAGGCAATCCTTCAGAGCGATATTTATGACAGTAAGCTTAAGATGTACAAAACATCCGGCTCCATTGAACATATTTCAATGGAACACGGCAGAGTGCGTGCGTTCACGCCAGGCTGGCTGGAGAGAGAAAGCATTTTCCTGCATATGGAATACAAATATCTTCTTGGACTGCTTTGTTCCGGTCTGACAGAGGAATACTATGCTGCAATGAAGGATGCTCTGATTCCGTTTCAGGCACCGGAGGTTTATGGAAGAAGCACATTGGAGAATTCTTCTTTCCTTGCCTCTTCTGCTAATCCGGATGAAAAAGTACATGGCAGAGGTTTTGTTGCAAGGCTCAGCGGCTCTACAACCGAAATGATTTCTATGTGGATTCGGATGTTTCTTGGTGACGGAGGCTTTGTGATGAAGGAGGGCGGGCTTTCATTTACGCTTGCGCCAAAGCTGGCAGGATGGCTGTTTGATGAGCAGGGCGAGGCGGCATTTACTCTGTTGTCCGGCTGCCGTGTCATTTACCGGAATCCGGAAAGGAAAGCGACTTTTGGCGAAGGAGCGGCAAAAATAGAAAGCATCCGGCTGTATTATGATGCGGCAAAGACAAACAAAAGAGAAGAAGAGGTGTCCGGGGACTGTTTGGATGAGCAACAGGCATTGGACTTAAGAAGCGGCAAGATTATAAAAATCGAAGCATTGCTTAGCTAATGAAAAGGACTGGAGAGAAAAGGCATGGTAACAATTAAAGATGTGGCACGAGAGGCAAAGGTGGCAATTTCAACGGTATCAAATGTTATTAATAACGTAAATAACGTCAGCACAGAAACAAAGGCGAGGGTGCTGGATGTGATAGAGAAGCTTGGATATGTGCCGAATTACAATGCCAGGACATTAAAGACAAATAAAAAGAATACGATTGGCCTATTTCTCTCCAGTATTCAAGGAGATTATTACCGTCAGCTGACGCAGGCGGTTCATTTGCAGTGCAAAGAGGCAGGATATGTGCTGAGCGTGCATGTCAGCAACGAAAACACGAGCGAAGAAGTCTATGGAATGATTGTTTCTTCTGGTGTGGAAGGTGCGCTGATTATGAATGAATCTCTGAAAAACGAGCATATCAAGCGGATTGCAAAGACAAATCTGCCAATGGTATTTTTGGACCGTGTACAGGAAGGTGAATACATATCAAGCGTGACCGCAGATAATTACACCGGGGCAGTGCAGATGATGGAGTATCTTGTAAAACAAGGACACCGCCGCATTGGTTATATTCATGGAATTGATTGTACGGACAACAAAGAACGCTATCAGGCATACTTAGACGTGCTGAACAAGTATGAGCTTCCGTTTGAGCAGGATGTAATCCTGCATGGATTTTTTGAAGATGCGATTGCATTCAGTGAGATGCGCCAGCTGTTTTACCGTGGAGTAAAACTGCCGGATGCGTTTTTCTGTGCGAACGATGAAATGGCATGGGGCTGCATCCGCGCACTGTCTACTGTGGGAATCAGCGTGCCGGATGACATAAGCGTTGTAGGCTTTGACAATATCCAGATGGCACAGTATTACAATCCTGGTCTGACTACGGTAGAAAACCCGGTGACTGAAATGGGTACAAAAAGTGCATTGGAGCTAATTCGTATGATCCGAAAGGAAGGCGAGCCTGCCGGAACAAAGGTGAAGCTGGCGCCTGCGCTGATTGTCAGAGATTCCTGCAGGCCAAAACTGTAGAGGAAAGGAGCAGATCATGAGCCAAATAGAATTTATGGATGAACATGGAAGCTTTCGGATAGAACAGCCACAGAACATCAGCTATCTGTATTTTCCGATTGCAGGAGAACATGCAGGAGGGGCTGCCGGTATCAAATCGTCCTTAACGCCGCTTCTTTCAGGGGACGCCAAGAAGGATCAGAATACGTTTCTGCTTGAGCCGGTCAGTGCAGAAAACCTGCATAACAATCGCAGTACAAGAAACTTCTGGTGCCGTTTTATAGACGGACAGAAAGGAAAGGCATGGTCGGCTGCCGGTGTTTCGGCGGAGCAGGAAGCAGAGCGAGGAACCGAATTTGAGGAACAGACGGAACTGCTTGCAGGTTTTATGTGGCAGACGGTAAGACGGCGGAGCAGAAAGTATGGGCTGTCATCTGAAATCACTTCTTTTGTGCCGGTGGAGTATCCGGACACGGAAGCGATGCTTGTGACGATAAAGAATACAGGCAGCAAGGCATGCAATTTTGTTCCGATAGCCGCAATTCCGATGTATGCACGTTCTGCGGACAACATCAGGGATCACAGACATGTAACTTCACTGCTGCACCGGACGAAAACTTCTGACTATGGTGTAGAAATTACGCCGACGCTGACATTTGACGAGCGTGGGCATAAGAAAAACAAAATTACATACTATGTCTATGGAGCAGGCGAGGGCGGAGTGCCGCCGGTTGGGACAGTTCCGGCTGTGGAAGATTTCATTGGAGAGGGTGGGAGCTTCACACATCCGGCAGCAGTCTATGGAGAGCTGAACCTATCGCCTGTGGGGACATATTTGGACGGATATGAAACGGTTGGTGCACTTGTATTTCCGGAATGTTGTTTACAGGCAGGAGAAAAAGCAACATTTTTTCTC
>CAJTZB010000118.1 GCA_910583815.1 uncultured Lachnospiraceae bacterium | reverse complement strand
ACTCTTTTAATCTGAACTTTTGAATAAATCTCTCCCTGATCTGATAGATTTTCCTTTACAAGCATATCAATCTTGCATGTAAAAATATTACTTATTTCAATGAGCTTTGCAAGCTCTGGAATTACTTCGTCTGACTCCCATCTTGATACAGTCTGACGTGTAACTCCCATTTTTTCTGCAAACTGTTCCTGTGTATATTTTTTTTGCTTTCTTAAAAAGCATATATTTGATCCTAAACTCATATATCCCATCTCCTGTCATTCAAAGTATTATCTTCTGGCCATCAAGATAAGATATATTATGACATATCATGTGCAGCATAGCAACCAACTGGCATGTGCTCTTTTTTGGTTCTATGCAACACATCATGTTGCATAATTTTCTCTCCATACCAGACAAATCTTTTCCTCCAAGAAATCATTTTCGCTGGCGGTTACAATCCGCCGGTTTTGGCTGTGTCTAATCCGATAGGGCATATGTCTCCTTGCCAAATCACGGCAAAAGAGAGTATAATAAAAACATTGCAAAACAATACTCCAAGCAGAAAGGAAATTGTGATATGGCGGACGAAACAAATGTCATTCCATATGATGTGGAATACTCTGATCCCGATTTTGACTTTGAACAGTGCCGTATTGCCGCAGAAGCGGGCCATGCACAGGCGCAGGACAGTCTTGGCAATTGCTATAAGCAGGGCTGGCATGCCAAGAAAGATTTTAAAACTGCCGTCCTTTGGTATGAAAAAGCTGCTGCACAGGGCAATGCTGCTGCACAGCGCAGTCTTGGTTACTGCTATGAATTTGGACAGGGTGTTAAAAAGGATATGGAAAAAGCTGCTGTCCTTTATGAACAGGGAGCTAACGGCGGTGACCCTGATGCCCAACGCAATATCGCTAACTGTTACAAAAGAGGCGAAGGTGTTCCGGTAGATTTAAAAAAGGCGCTTTCCTGGTACATAAAAGCTGCAAAGCAGAACCATCCTCTCGCCCAGTCCATGTTAGGGGATTTTTATTCCAAAGGACTAGGCGTCCCGCAGGATTTAAAAAAGGCTTTTTACTGGTACAAAAAGGCCGCAAACCTAAATGACGGCAATGCACAAAACTCACTTGGCGGCTGCTATTACAATGGAAACGGTGTAGAGAAAGACTATGCCAAGGCTGTCTTCTGGTATCAAAAAGCGGCAGAGCAAGGTGAAAGCTCTGCTTTCTATAACCTCGGAATATGCTACGAATATGGCAATGGAGCAGAAAAAGATCCAAAAAAGGCTGCCGCTTACTACGCAGAAGCTGCAGAACGCGGAAGCATCGGCGGACAGTATGCAATTGGAAACTGTTACTTTTACGGAATTGGTGTGGATGAAGATGAAGAAAAGGCGGCTCTCTATCTTAAACCGTCTGCAGAATCAGGCCATATGGACGCGCAGTACCTGTTGGGACGCTGTTATGAAAGTTCAGAGGATTTGGAACAAGCTGTCTATTGGTATACAAAGGCTGCAAAACAAGGTCAGGATGAGGCACAATACGATCTTGCCTGTCTTTATGACGAAGGCAGAGGGGTAGAACAGGACGCCGAAAAGGCAGTTTTCTGGTATAAAAAAGCTGCAGAGCAGGGCCATAAAAGCGCACAGTTCAACCTTGCCGTGTCTTATAAACATGGCACCGGCACAAACCAAGACGACAAAAAAGCCGCCCAATGGTATAAAAAGGCGGCAGAACAGGGCCATATTGGTGCACAGTTCAATCTTGCTATTTGCTACAAAAATGGCATTGGTGTAAAGCAGGACGATGCAAAAACTGCCTATTGGTACAAAAAGGCGGCAGAACAGGGCCATATAGACGCGCAGTCTTCTCTCGCTATCTGCTATGAGGACGGAAAGGGTGTTCCTCAGAATAAGGCCAAGGCAACCGAATGGTATCAAAAAGCGGCAGAGCAGGGTCATATTGGCTCACAGTTCAATCTTGCCTTATTGTTCTATAAAAATGGAGCCAATGTGGCACAGGATTATGAAAAAGCTGTCTATTGGTATACAAAAGCGGCAGAGCAAGGCATGTCCCCTGCGCAGTTCAATCTTGGCGTCTGTTATGAAAATGGGCAAGGGGTTCCCAGAAATAGAAAAAAAGCTGTGGAATGGTTTAAAAAAGCTGCAGAACAAGGCAATAGCGGCGCACAGAATGTGCTGAAACAGCTTGGATATTAGTAAACAAGAAGGAGTCATATTATGAGCAACGAAAACAATGTTATCCCTTATGACATCGAATATTCCGACGACAACTTTGACCTTGAGCAGTGCCGCATCTCCGCAGAATCCGGCTATGCACATGCGCAGGACAACTTGGGCAACTGCTATAAGCTGGGCTTGTATGCCAAAAAAGATTACAATGCCGCTGTCGCATGGTTTGAAAAAGCTGCTGCACAAGGCGATGCTGCCGCACAGCGCAGCCTTGGCTACTGCTACGAAAATGGCGAAGGCGTAAAACGAGATATGGCAAAGGCCGTTGCCCTCTATGAGCAGGGAGCCAATGGCGGCGACCCTGATGCACAGTGCAATATCGCCAACTGTTATGCAAAAGGCGACGGCGTAAAGAAGGACGATGAAAAAGCTGCTTTCTGGTATGAAAAGGCTGCCGAGCAGGACCATTATATTGCGCAATGCAATCTGGCAAATTATTACTCTGAAGGACGAGGCGTAAAGCAAGACTACGAAAAAGCTTTTTACTGGTATACGAGAGGCGCCGAACTTGGCGACAGTTTCTCGCAAAACAACCTTGGCAGCTGCTATTTTTATGGAAACGGCGTAGCACAGGATATGAACAAGGCAATCTACTGGTATACGAAAGCCGCAGAACAGGGCGTCGGAAGTGCCTTATACAATCTTGGACTGTGTTACGAGCGAGGCGATGCCGTAATACAGAACGATGAGAAGGCTGCCGCTTATTATGCAGAAGCTGCTGCTGCCGGAAACCTCAATGGGCAATACGCTCTTGGCCTCTGCTATTACTATGGAACGGGCGTGGAACAGGATTATGAAAAAGCTGCAGCCTGCTACAAACTGGCCGCAGAACAAGGCCATGCAGAATCACAGTATGAGTTAGGCAGCTGCTATGAAAACGGCAACGGTGTCCCAGAGGACATCGAAGAGGCCGCAAAATGGTATATAAAGGCCGCAGAGCAGGGAAACGACGAAGCGCAGTATAGCCTTGCTTTATTCTATGATGAAGGCAATGGTGTCAGCCAGGACAGCAAAAAAGCTGTATTCTGGTATACGAAAGCCGCAGAGCAAGGCAACGGCGATGCACAGTTCAATCTTGCCCTATGCTACGAAAACGGTGAAGGCGTAAGACAGGACTACGCAAAGGCTGCCTTTTGGTATAAAAAATCCGCAGAACAAAGCGATTCCAGCGCCCAGTATAATCTTGGCTGCCTCTATGAAAACGGCAACGGCGTCCCTCAGAGCATAGACAAGGCGATAGAATGGTATAAAAAGGCCGCAGAACAGGGCGATGAGGATGCACAGGCGGCATTAGAGGAGTTTGGTTATTAGCAAAACGGCATTTTAATAATACAACTTGATTTCAAAAAAACTGCTGCAGAATTTCGTATCATTGTAAATCCTGCAGCAGTTCTTTTTTATATTAGCGTCGGTATACAGATATTTCAAAGACTCAGGACGCAGAAGCCGGCAATTCCCCCACAATATACGAAATTGCCTTTGGAATGACCTGAATCGTCCCTTCTTTATGCTCTCCGCCAAATTCTCCATCCAATGTCCAAGGCACTGCCTGTTCCGTAGAAAAGTGCACTTCTCTGACATGCTTATAATAAATATTTTTATTTTCTGACTTTCCTTTGGAAAGCTCTGCAATTGTAGCATTCAGCTCCAACAAGTTCTGCGGCATACGAATCAGCAGCAGCTCATAATAGCCGTCATCTAAAATCGTGTCTTTTGTCAGCAGATTCCGGAAACCGCCGATGGAATTTGTGTTGGCAATCATTCCGTAGAGAAAATCATCCTCTAAGACAATCTCATCACAGCAAATAGTCATATGGCATGCTTTGATTCTTGCCAGACTGTTGATTCCGCTTAAAATATATGCTGTCCTGCCAAGCAGATTTTTCGCATTCTGTGGTGTATCGTAAGAGACTTCAGTAAAAATTCCAAACGCAGCCGTATATGTAAAATACTGCTCCTCAAACTTCCCAATATCGCACAAAAACTCTTTTCCGGAAACAGCAAGTTCTGCTGCCTTTATTTTTTCTGTTGGTATTCCCAAGCTGTATGCAAAGTCGTTCGTTGTCCCCGCTGGAATATAGCCAATTGGCACCCGGTAATCACAGCTCATGCTGCCGCCCACAACCTCATTGAGTGTGCCATCCCCTCCTGCACAGACAATCCGGTCACATGCCTTACTATTCAAATACTCACATACTGTTTCTTTTGCATCCAAAGCACATTTTGTTGGATATGCTATTACCTCATAGCCTGCCTCTGAAAATATGCTGATGTAGGAGGCCAGTCCTGCCCCGACCTTTGCCTTTCCTGCATTCGGATTATACACAAACAATAACCTCGGTTTTGCCATATGCCCTCCTATTAATAGTTCCGCAGAAGCCACTCCCGGCACACTTATCCAGAGCCTGATTTTTGTCTGCCTCCTGCTTCCAAAATATCAGGCTGTGCGCCGTCCGGGCTTCTCCTGTTTTTTTAGTTCCGCAGAAGCCACTCCCGGCACACTTATCCAGAGCCTGATTTTCGCCTACTTGCTTTCTTGCTGCTTCCTTCGTCTTGCCATAATCCCGCCAATTCTTCCTGTTTCTTTTGCCGACAACGTCTGCCAGCCATCTTTTAAGACACGGTCTAAAAGCCCAAGTTCTTCTGCAATTTCATATTTTATCTTTTCCTCCGGTTTTACCTCACTAAGTACAATCGGTTTACGCTTTTTCATCAGGATACCCCCTGTCCGTATTGTACGGGTTCCCCCGCCGTTCATAGTGTACCCCCTGTTTTTTAAGTCTAAACCTCAAACTCGCAATCCTTTGAAAAAGAATAGATTCTCATTTCTTTGACCGGAAGCCCATATAGCTGTTCCAGTGCTCGTTTATAATATAAAAGCTGTATCCGGTACTTTTTCGTCAGTTCCTCCTTTGCATCATATTGTACATAATCTGTCTTGTAATCCATCAGGACAAGTGCATTATCCTCCACAAAAAACGCATCCATGATTCCTTGTACAAGTACCGGTTCCGATGTATCAGCTTCCGGATAGAGTTCTTTTGCCGGAATTCCAAGCACAAAAGGCTGTTCCCTATACAATGCTCCTCTTTCTGCTGCTGCGCACATCCGCTTTGCAAGCGAGGAGGCAAAAAAACAAAGCAGTTTTTTTAAAGACAGAAGCGAACGTTCCTCCTTGGTAATTTTCTCGCCTTCTTCTAAAATCCCAAGCTCCTTTTCCAGCCGGTCCTTTGTGTAATCAAACTTCATCGGAAGCAATGACAGTACACGGTGGTACACTGTACCTCGTTCACTGCCGGAAAGCTGCTGTTCCGGCTTCAAAAAATTTGGATAGGAAATCTCTTCCTCTTCCAAAAAAACTGCATTGGGTTCTGCCTGTTCTTCTGGCAGAACCTGCACAGGCTGTTCCAGGCCAAACAAGCCTTGCAGCTGCTCTTCCTCTTCTTCAAGGCTCAGACGTTTCAGTTCCGAAACTGTTACTTTCATTGGAAGGTCCGCCTCTTTTTTAAAAGGATAGCAGTAATTCTCCCATCTTTCAAGCAGGGAACGTAGTTTTATAGAAATTTTAGAATCCTCTTCTGCCCCGCGCTCCAGTTCATAAAGAGTCTGGAACATACGCTCTATATTCCACTCATGTTCTCCTGCTGCTATCGCCGACTGCTCTCTTGTCACTCTGCGAATCAGAAAATAATCCTCTGCTGACGGATGACCCAAAATCATTGGGCATACAAAGTCAAAATAGGTTGCCGCGCCAAGCAAATGCACTGACAAAAGCCCTCCTGCATCCTTTGCAGACGCACGCTCCTCCCATGCCGCCAGCCGATCCTCATAAGATTTCAGGACTCCTGTAAGAATCAGCTTTTCCTTTGCGCGGGTCATCGCAACATAAAGCACACGCAATTCTTCTGAAAGCATTTCTTGTGTCATCTTCCTGACCAACGCTTTTTTCCAAAGCGTCGGACCTTTCACACGGAGTTCGGCATCCACAAAATCAGCACCAATGCCATAGTCCGGATGGAAAATCAGCCTCTCTCTTGTATCCATTCGATTGAACTTCTTTTCCATGCCGCAGACAAACACAACCGGAAACTCCAGTCCCTTGCTTTTGTGGATGCTCATGATGCGAACCATACTGCCGGAGCTCTCTGCTTTTGCCTCCCCAAAGTCCACTTCGTATTTTACAAGTTTTTCCATATATCTCAGAAAATCATAGAGTCCGCTATAGCTTGTTTTCTCATATTGCTTTGCTTTTACTACAAGCATATCCAGATTGCCCCTGCGCCGCTCTCCACCCGGCATAACGGAAACCGTATCGTAATAACCACTGTATTCATAAAAATGCTCTAACAGCTCATGCAGACTGATATACTCTGCTTCTGTATGCAAACGGTCATACAGTTTAAAAAAGGAACACAGCTTCTGAGAAAGCTCTTTAGAAATAACGGCCCCTTCTGATTTTCCATCTGCTTTGCCATCCAAATCCTCTTCTTTTGCACTTTCATAGGCAAGCCGCGCCGCTTCATATAATGTCCTCTGTTTTTTTTCCTTCTCCGAAATCACCCCAAATAAAGTACGAATTACCGCAAGCTCTTCCGAGGTACAGCCCGCAATCGGAGAATGCAGAACCGCCGCAAATGGAATATCCTGCTTTGGGTTATCCAAAATCCTCAAAAAACTCAGGGTCTTTAAAACTTCCATCGCACGAAAATATCCAGAACCTGTATCGGCATACGCCGGAATACCCTGCCCGGTCAATACTTCTAAGAACGTCTCTGACCATCCTGCCATCGTGCGGAGCAGGATCACAATATCTTCATAGCGTACCGCCTGATGTCCCTGCTTTCCTGATAGCTGCATTCCTTCAGAAAGCAGCTCCTTGATACGCATGGCAACTGCAAGCGCCTCGGTCTGTATTACGTTCTGTTCTTCTTCTGCTGTCTGCTCCTGTTCTGCTTCTTGCTTTTCAAGTTCCTGTTCTACCCCATCAGTTGCTGTTTCTTCCATATTTTCCGCGTCAACAAGCAGCAGTTCCGTGCGGTGCTCCTTTGTATCCTCACAATACAGCCCACCATAGTTTAGCCGCGCCGTTATATCATATTCTATTTCGGTCACATCTCTTCGCATCAGTCCGGCAAACAGAAGGTTTACTGATTCCAGTACGCTTTCTCTGCTGCGAAAGTTTTTATTCAAATCTATCTTCCGGTGTGTCGCTGTTTCCTCATATACATAGCGTTCATATTTTTCGGTAAAAAGCTGTGGACGCGCCATACGGAAACGGTAAATACTCTGTTTGACATCTCCGACCATAAACAGGTTCGGGTGTCCGTCCCACTCCCCCGAAATACTTCCAAGAATATATTCCTGCACAAGATTGCTGTCCTGATACTCGTCAATCATAATTTCATCATAACGCGCAGCAAGCAGCCTTGCCGCTTCTGTAGGAACCGGCAGTCCATCTTCCTTGCCTACTAATATCTGTAAAGAAAACTGTTCCAAATCCGAAAAATCGAGCAGGTTTTTTTCTTCCTTTGCAGCACTTAGGCGTTCCATAAAATCAAGCGTCAGCTGTACCAGCGCCCCAACCGGCTCTTTCATTGCAAACAGTTCTTCTTGCATTTCAGAAAACGGTTCATAAAAGAAATCTTTCTTCAGCTTTGCAATAATATCTTTCATTGCCGCACGCAAAGCCTTGGCACGTTCTTTTTTCCACTCTTCTGCATCCTGCTTTTTCGACGGAAGCCGGGAAAAGCTGACATCCGAA
>CAJTZB010000117.1 GCA_910583815.1 uncultured Lachnospiraceae bacterium | reverse complement strand
CACCCTAATCCTCCCATGAAATAAAAACACGCCTTTCGCATAATATAGTTTATATTATACTTTTTCAAGGAAATTTTCTATGCGAAACAGCAGTATCTCCTCTTATTTTACCGCAGTCACCAAACTGCCGCCGGATGCCACTGCCTTAATGCATGGCGACAGCACACATCCCGAACTTTCCGGAACCGTCCGTTTCTATCAGACAAGAGCCGGCGTACTTGTGGCTGCGGAGCTTTTCGGACTCCCATTCTCAGACGGAGTCTGCATGAGCCCTGTTTTTGGCTTCCATATTCATAGTGGCGCGGCCTGCAGCGGAACCGAGAGCGACCCATTTGCCGACACAGGCACGCATTATAATCCGAATGACTGCCCACATCCATACCATGCCGGCGACTTGCCTCCACTGTTTGGAAATCATGGGTATGCCTTTTCAATGTTTTTAATTGACCGCTTTTCTGTAAGAGAAATCATCGGAAAAACCATCATCGTCCATTCGTCACCAGACGACTTTTCCACACAGCCATCCGGAAATTCCGGAAGCAAAATTGCATGCGGCGAAATTACCGCTCGCTACTCCTCCTTGCTCCACTGACACGGAAAGTACTGCTTCTTTTTTTCCGGGAACCGCTTACTGTATGCTTCTACTTCTTCCAGGGCAAGCGATTCAAATACCTCCGACTCATAAAATCTGCCGCAGATTCCATTCATCGCACCTTCTTTCAGCTCGATTCCAAGAAATGCATCGAAGTTCCTTCCATCTGCGGTCGTAATTCCAAATGCGTCACAGGTCCGAAAGCCTGCCCTCGGATAATAGTCCGGTTCTCCAAAAATTACAATTCCAGAATACCCTGCTTCTTTTGCAAGCTGCATTGTTTCCTTCAAAAGCATTTCTCCTATGCCGCGCCCTTGAAAATCAGGCCTGACGCAAAGAGGCCCAAACGTCAGAACATCCCACTCGCTGTCTTCAGATCTCACCTTTGACTTGGAATAAAAAACAGCCCCTGCAACCTCTCCTTCCACAACTGCAATCCGGCTGAGTTCTGGCAGATAATCCGGATGATTTCTCAGCTTATGAACCAGATAATGTTCAGTACAGCCTTTCTCATGCTTATTCCAAAAGGCTTCCTGCGTCATCTGCTCCACTGCCATATAGTCTTCTGGTTCCTCCTGCCTAATTTCTACTTCTTCCTTAGACAGCTTTGTTCTTTTTTCAGGAAACCAGCCAAGCTCTATGCGCACCTCCCTGCGTTCTATATCCCGGTTAGAGTAACAGCAGCTGTCAAATCCAATCAATGTAAATCCTTCATGCAGATAAAACCCGATGGCATTTATATTGCAGGACTGTGTTTCCAATATAACCGCCCTGCTGCGCATAAGGCGGGCCTGCTCCTTCGCAGTTTCCATAAGCGCCCTTCCAATGCCCTTTTTCTGATATTCCGGCGCCACCCAAAGTTCTGTAATCCGCAGACGGTTTGACCATTTTTCCAAGTCGGTTTCTATGGCTGCAACCAGCTTTTCATTTATCAGTACGCCCCATGCACAGGCGTTTGCCCACCAGTCTTCATACAGCTTATCCGGAAAATCATATTCTTCTGGCGTATGCACAATCGGGGGCTCTGCCTTTTTCTTTTCCATTTTCATTGCAAAGCCGTTTTCACTTCTATCTACAGATACCTCATAATACTCTTCTGTTTTATAGCCCATCGGAAGCACATGCCCCTTCCACTGGCTTTTTCGTAGATGTATGATTTCATACTCCATATATTTTCTTTCTCCTTTTTAGTATCGCTATATGAATGGCAGTAGTATCATATTATAAAGCAGATTTCTTCAAAAGACAACTTGAAGTTAAGACTTGAAAAACAAAATCAGTCATGCTAAAATTGTTTGCGCCTTAATCTTTTTTGTTACAGGAGGGATATTATGAAATTTCTTACAAATCAAAAATTAGCCACACGTATTGGCATTATCACTACAGCCATCATATCTATTGGCATGCTGTTGCTTTGGTTTGTGGTATCCGACCGCGTTGCCTCTATCGTTAAAAGCAACATCACCAACCAAATGATGGACGCTGTAGAATCCAGAGCATCCATCATAAACGATTATGTAGCGTCCGCAGAAGAATACATGATGGCCTTTGCACTAGGCAGCGAAGTCCGGGATCTTCTCATAGATCCGGAAAATCCCGCCCTGCTCCAAAGAGGACAGCAATACACGGAAGATTTTGCTTCCATCAAGGGAATTTTTGAAGGATTATACATCAGTACTCCTGATACATACGTCTTAACCCACACTTCCAAAGGAGCCATTGGTATTACTACCCGAACCGGCGAATCATTAGAAGAGTTCCGTAATACTATTTTGGCCCAACCAGAGCTAACCAACCTTGGAATTATGAAATCTCCGGGAACCGGAAGCATGATTCTTTCTATGTACTATCCTCTCTTTGAAAACCAGCGCTGTATTGGTTATGTTGGTGCCGGCGTATATGCCAGCCGATTAATGGATGTACTGCTGGATTTAAATATTGAAGGCTTGCCTCACAGCGAATACGTCTTTTTAAATGCAGAAACCGGCGTATATCTGTATCATCAAGACGAATCTCTGTTAAATACAAAAACAGACGACAAAGGTTATCTGGAAATCCTCCAGAGAATCAAAGCAAATGGGACTACGCAGGCAGACACTTATTCTTATCAGGATGAACAAGGCGTAGACCAGCTTGTTGTTTATAAATACCTAAAAGACCGAAATTGGGTTTTTATGGTTCGTGATGATGCGGCAGAAGTTTATCAGAATGTAAAAACCGTACGTACCAATGTAGGTATTTTATGCTCTGCCGTAGCTGCTGTTATCATACTTGCCACTCTCCTGATCCTTTATCAGGAAGGCAGGGAACTGATGGTGATGGAGCGGGCTATCCGTCGTCTTGGCAATTTAGAGCTTTCTGCCGACCACGAGTTGGAACCTTTCCATAAAAGAAAGGATGAAATCGGCATGATTGCACAGACGATACACCATGTCTGCGACTGTCTGCGAAAGACCATTGACGATATTGCCCGTATCCTTGGGGAAATGGCAAATGGCAATATCGCCGTAGATGTTGTGAAAAATGAATCCTACTATATCGGAGACTTCAAAGTACTGGTAGAAAGCCTGAAAAGTATCCGTACCCATCTTACCGATGTTATGCGTCACATTACCCATATCGCAAATCAGGTGGGCAGCGGTGCAAACCAAGTATCAGCCGGGGCACAGGCGCTTTCGCAGGGGACGAGGCAGCAGGAGCTTTCTGTAAATGGGCTTGCCGCCAACATCACAGACATCACCACGAGGATTCAGAGCAGCGCAGTTCGTTGCAGCAATGCCAGCGAACTGGTGGATAAAGCTACTGGCTACACTACAGAAGCTGATGCAAAAATGGCACAGCTAATGACTGCTACAAAAAATATCGAACAGTCTTCTGCCAAAATTGTCAGCATCACCAAAACCATTGAAGATATTGCCATGCAGACAAACGTCCTTGCACTCAATGCTGCTATTGAGGCTACCAAAGCCGGCGCCGCCGGAAAAGGTTTTTCTGTCGTATCAGAAGAAGTCAGAAGCCTCGCATCCAAATCCGCTGAAGCTGCAAGAAATACAAGCGAACTGATTGACCATTCGATTCAGGATGTAAAAACAGGTACAGAATCCTCAAGCCATGCAATTTCTGCCATGCAGGTTATCAGCGAATGTATTCAGTCCATCAAAGCACTAATGGATGAAATTGAACTTGCCAGTGTCCAACAGTCGGAAATGATTGTCTCTGTAGAAAACAGAGTGAAAGAAGTATCCGGAGTCATACAGGCAAATTCTGCTGCCGCAGAAGAAAGTGCAGAAATTTCCAATGAATTATCAAATCAGGCGAAAACACTGAATCAGCTGATTGGCCAGTTCCGTATTGATTAACGTTTTATTTTCAACGACATTAAGCGGCGCTCTGTAATCACATCTTCTTCCGGAATGCTTCCTCATAAAACCGGAGAATGTGCATGACATAGCGCCGCATTTTTTCTGCCCTTCTTAACTCTGCTACCTCACCCATAGGGATTTCAGGCATATTGACATCTGTACGCCGATGCTACCTTTGACAAAATGAAAAAAAGGTGGTATACTTCCGAAAACAGAAAATTTCTTTTGCATTTCCAAGAACATAAAGATTCTTGGAGAGGAGGTTTTAAATGAACAAGTATTGTTTCGCAGAAAACTGGAACAGGGACGACGATCTATAGCGTTTGCATCTTGAGTACTCTCATAGGTGCAAGCGCTCTTCGTGCATTGTACCTATGTGGGAAACTATGTCCGTGTATCAGAATTCTTGTGCCAGATTTTGCGGAACATTTGGAAAGACCACATTAGGTTACTCTATAGCCTGATGTGGTCTTTTTTTGCTTTATAACAGATTGTCATTTCATTACAATTGCAAATTCTCAGAGCGGATTTGGAAATAAATATGCCTTACAGCGCAGTTTCCTGTAAGGTAAGAAAACTTTGAAAGGTCGTGATCGAATGGGACATACAGATGATGTCCACATGGATGCTTCCTATTGCAGATAAATACAGTCATATATCAGACCATTGCAGCATAGCAGAGAAAGGAAGCAATTATTATGGAAAAACAGAAAAACTATATTGAACCATCACAATTGAAAGAACATATCGGAGAAGAAATCTCCATCAAAGGCAGCATCTATAAAATACGCAAGATGAAAGGCTTTGCCTTTGTGCTGATCCGGACGCCGCAAAGCATTGTACAGGGCATTTATACAGAAGAGACCGCCAAAGATTCAATTGAAACGCTAAAGGAAGAAAGCTGCTGCATTATCCATGCTAAAGTAGTGGCCGAAGAAAGGGCCAAGATGGGCTACGAACTGCATCTGACAAACATTCAGGTACTTTCTGAGCCAAAGGAAACAAGCCCGATTGTCATCAACGGAAAGCAGGTGGACACTTCCATAGAAAAGCTTCTTGATTTCCGCCCTATCACTTTACGGAATGAAAAGGAGCGAGCTATTTTCCGGATACAGAATGCAATGACAGATGGAATGCGGCGTTTTTTCGCCAGGCACAATTTTACGGAAATCCATTCTCCAAAACTTGTATCCTCAGGCGCGGAAGGCGGCGCAAACATTTTCCGGCTTGACTACTTTGGCAAAGAGGCATATCTTGCCCAAAGCCCCCAGTTTTATAAACAGATGATGGTTGGCGTATATGAGCGGGTATTTGAAATCGGACCTGTGTTCCGGGCAGAAAAACATGATACATCAAGGCATCTGAACGAGTACACCGGCGTTGACTTTGAAATGGGATACATTGAAAGTTTTGAGGATATTATGCAGACAGAAACCGAACTGCTCAAGGAGGCAATGCAAAGCGTAAAAGAAAACTGCCCTTATGAAGTCAGCCTGCTTTGTGTTCAAATCCCCGAAATAACAAACATCCCTTCCATACGTTTTCATAAGGCCAAAGAATGGATTGCAGAGGCCTTCTGCCGCCCGATTCGGGATTATGAAGATTTTGAGCCGGAAGAAGAAAAACTGCTTTGCAGCCTGGTAAAAGAGAAGTACGGAAGCGACTTTATCTTTGTCACACATTACCCAAGCAAAAAGCGCCCATTTTATGCGATGGATGACCCTGAACATCCGGAAGCGACTCTTAGCTTCGACCTTTTGTTCCGCGGAATGGAAGTTACAACCGGAGGCCAGAGAATCCACAAATATGAGGAACAGTACAAAAAAATCATGGAGCGCGGCATGGACCCGGAAGCCTTTCAGAGCTATCTGATGATGCATAAATACGGAATGCCTCCTCATGGCGGACTCGGTATCGGCTTAGAACGGCTCACCTGTAAACTGCTTGATATGGATAACGTCCGATACGCTTCTTTGTTCCCTAGAGATATAAACAGGCTGGTTCCATAAAGACCGGAATAGGAAACTATGATATAAGCAAGAAGCAGCAGACCATTCAAAAAGAGGAAAAAAAATATATATGCAATCAAAATGCCAGTCCATAGAATTGTTGGGGTTCTAGGGACTGGCATCTTTTTGATGAGATTCCATCCTGTCTCGCTTATATTTAAAGATAGCTTCCTATAAATGATCAAAATCGTTTTTTGTAATGTCCTCTTCCCAAAAACTCAATAAAGCCTTTATCTCTTAAAAATTGTAGCTGTTGACGTATTTTTGCTTCCACATTGTGATTATTTACGTGCCTTTCTTGCAAAATAAGCATCCTGTATCTTTAATTAATATTATTTATAATATTGCTATTTTAAGAAGAAAACAGTAATATATATGCTTATATAGTATAACACAGACTAAGGAAAACTACAGCAAAAACCTATTCTTTTACTTCTATATTTTCTATCAATCTCTCATACCACATTGGTACATTATGCGAAATCCTTACTGGCTTTCCGTTCCTATAAATTGCAAATCTTCGAAATGCAATTGTATTATCATAGAATGCCACCAAATTACATATTGGTAAGATACTTCTCAAATTATCAAATGTATCAACATACCTTCTCTCAATATCCTTTTTTGCAATACCATGTCCACCAAGTTTTACACGTTCCAATATCCTGTCTTTGGCAATATCCACACTCTCCACACCAATATAATGTAGTTCAATAAAATATCCTTTTTCTTTAGCCTTGGTTGCGTTATTTAAAATTGTTTTACCACACAAAGTAGTCTCTTGGTTAAAAGTAATCCCTTCATCAAAATATCCAGCAATCTTTTTTACTGCAATTTTCCCCGCTGTTATAACATCTGCTGTATTCTTCCAATCGCCAAACCCCCTTAATATCTCATCTGTATTTACTCTTGGCATCTCCTGCAAACTCTACAAAGACTGATACAATGTAGACTTACCCACCCCATTAACACCTGCTATCAATATATACTTTTTCACTAAAAGAGATTCCTTTCTATCACTTGCCGTTGCTTTCTCTGCAGCAGAAAATCACCAACCATTTCATAAAAACTTCTCTGCTCTTCTGTTTCTGCCTCCAACACAAGCTGAAGGGTATCTTCTGGCTGAAGATTCTTTATTTCCTCATAGATCTTTTCATATTTTTTTACATCACACATACAGCCACCTCATATCATTCTTATTTCTTTTTAATATAGTATAACCCAAATCTCCTCAAATGTTAAGCAAAAAACTCCGCAGGAAAAAAGGCAATGATATAACATAAAATAGTTCTTGTTTGTAGTTGCCTTTTTTTCAATTTTGGACATATTATTGTTATGTAACTATTATATCAATATCATATTTAAAGACGGTCACTCGTGCCATTGTCGCACGAAAAAGGATATTCGGTCATGTATCATTGAATACTGCTGCAGAAAGGGCGATTGATTCGTCCTTTTTTATTGTTGAAAAGTGTCTTTCACAAGACACTTTTTATTTGTCAGTTACGTGTTAGTTATGTGTTAGTTACTGTGAAACTTTTGCGTTATTTTGTACTATCTCAT
The DNA here is from genome assembly GCA_910583815.1 of uncultured Lachnospiraceae bacterium. Taxonomy (GTDB): domain Bacteria; phylum Bacillota; class Clostridia; order Lachnospirales; family Lachnospiraceae; genus SIG299. The sequence goes on along the minus strand of CAJTZB010000117.1, from coordinate 508 downwards.
AAGAATTCCAGAATATAAAAAATCCCCGGAGACTCAATGTTTCCGGGGATTCTAGCGTCCTTCTGAAATTCACTCGAACTATCTTTCCCATCTGACACACCCCTCTTTATCCACATATATCTTAAACCATATATGCTTTCGCCGACTTGTTACTATTTATTACGAGGACGCTGAAAGCCTTAAAATCCTTTGAGATATGCCCCTATCCTCATAACTTCACACTTGCACTTCTGTGTCAGATTTGCTATAATAACATTGTTAAATTGACACTGACACATTAACTTTTTTGGAACATGCGACCACTGCTGATGGTCGTATGTTTTTTTGTCTTCTTCCACTTTCTTTCCGCCTTCTATGCCACTATCCGTCCCATTACTCTGCCGTCACCTTTACGATTCCTGTCCAAATAAAGTCCTTTGCCAACACGAACTATTATGTTCGTTCCCATTTTGCCGAATCTGTAGTAACTTTGTCCTTATAAGGGAGGTTTTCCCATGTCTGTTATTTA
>CAJTZB010000116.1 GCA_910583815.1 uncultured Lachnospiraceae bacterium | reverse complement strand
TGCGAGTGCGCATATTTATTTTTATCTTATAGGAAAGATACTTTCACGCTTTACCGTAGCAAGGTCTTTCCTATAAGGATTAGGGTGTCACTTGGACGTGATGGCAGAATCCCTCAAACCCAAACTAAGGAGGTCCTTCCTTTGGATGTCAACTACGAACTTTACAAAGTGTTTTATTATGTCGCTCGTTCGTTAAGCTTTTCCGATGCTGCTGCCGATTTGTTTATTTCCCAGTCCGCAGTCAGCCAGTCCGTCAAACTGTTAGAGCGCAGGCTGGGGCAGACGCTGTTTATCCGCAGTACAAAAAAAGTCGCCCTGACAAAAGAAGGAGAAATCCTTTTTAAGCATATTGAACCGGCAATCAATTTAATCAACAAAGGCGAAACTCAGCTGCAGAATGCAAAAAAAGCCGGCGGCATCCAGCTCCGCGTTGCCGCAAGCGACACAATCTGCCGTTACTTTCTTGTTCCATTTTTTAACCGCTTCCACAGGCAGTATCCGGATGTCCATATCCGAGTGCTAAATGCTACCTCTTTGGACTGCGCCTCCTTATTAGAACAGAATCAGGCCGACATTATTATTACAAACTCCCCAAATCCGGCGCTCAACAATACAATGCATATCGTTCCAATCAAAGAATTTCAGGATGTCTTTATTGCCGAGCGAACCGCCTATCCTTACGAACATCAGGAACTGTCCCTGCGCACCCTTTCCGGGCTTCCTTTGCTGATGCTTGGCAGACAGTCCACTACAAGCATATTTTTGCATGAACAGTTTATACGCCAGTCTATTGACCTTGCACCTGCAATTGAATTAAGCAGCAACGACCTGTTGATTGATCTTGCTGCCATCGGGCTTGGAATTGCTTTCGTGCCGGACTATTGCCTTGTCAAAAATATGGATGAACGCCTTTATGTTCTGAAGGTAGGTGACAGCATCCCAAAACGCCGTTTGGTTGCTGCCTATGATGAAAGCCTGCCGCTTACTGAGCCTGTCCGCTATTTCCTGAACCTGTTGTTTGCAGCGCACGGAATGCCGCCAATAGAAGCAACTTAACCTGCCGGCGCCGGTATGCAGATGGCAGCATTCAAGATTCAAAATATCACATTAAAATTTTTTATGGAGGAACTTATGACTGACAGCATTTTTTTTGATTTAGATGGCACTATGTGGGATACAACTGCCGCTGCCGCCAAAATCTGGCAGGAGATTGCCAAAAAACATCCTGAAATCACCGAAAGCGTAACGGCTGACAAATTAAGAGGGCTATATGGCCTTCCTCTGTCTGATTTAGCGCTTCGTCTCTTCCAAAGCGTCCCACCGGAAACTGCGCTTTCTGTTGTGCAGGAATGTGTCGTAAAGCAATGTCCTTACCTTTCCAAACATGGTGCCATTTTACTTGGAGATGTGGAAGGCACCCTAAAGCAGCTTTCAGAACGCTATCCGCTGTTTATTATCAGCAACTGCGAAAATGGCTACATTGAATCCTTTTTAGAAGCACACCAGCTTGGACAGTATTTCACTGACTTTGAATGCCCCGGACACAGCGGACTTCTCAAAGCAGACAACATCCGTCTGATGAGGGAACGGCACCATCTCTCTTCTCCTGTCTATGTCGGCGATACAGACGGTGACCGAATCGCTGCCGAAGAAGCCGGTGTCCCATTTATTTATGCTGCCTATGGGTTCGGCACTGCGGCACGCTATACTGCAAAAATTGATTCCTTTGAGCAGCTTATTGATTTATTTTAAACAAACGGAGGACTATTATGGTTCCAAGGACATTGTGCCTCTGATGAAAGAACTGTATTGCAGGACATCGCTCCAGAACGCCTGACTTATCCGGAATAGCTCTTTCCAAAAGAAACGTTCATTTTCTGTTTTTTCTCGCATATATTAAAGCAATGAAGCTAATGGGAGTACTATCGAAATGAGTGAGCCACCGATTCTTTTTCGCAGCCATACGGCGCTTCTTCTTTCGACAGCGCTCCCATTTCTGCAGCCTGCTTTCCGCCATCCGGTAGAACTTGCAATGAAATTTCTGGAGTTTTCAGAAACATTAAAGCTCTATCAGGAATTTCATCTAAAAGCAGGAATATCGCCCGAAGACTCTCTTCCAAAACCGGAACCTGGTATCTTTGGCTTTTTAAATACCTTTATTTTGGATGTTGAAGGATTGCTGCAAAGCCTCTCTAATGTCTGCACCGGAGATGAAAAGGAAATCATTGGTCTGTTTTTAAACCTGATACGTGCCAAACGTTTTTATGAGACCTATGGTGACCTTTTGAGCGGACTGATGCAGGGCGGCGGACTGGAAAGCATGTTTGGGGGAGGCGGTGGAGATTTGCTTTCTTCACTTTCTTTATTAAATCCTGATTTATTCTCTGCTCCATTTACCGAAAACAATACAAGTCAAAGTACCAGTCAGACTGCTCCTGAAGAAACTGCTGAACATACAGCAGAAAATACCTCCGACAAACCAGAGCCAGGAACTACCGAAAGCAATGACTCTTCTTTTTCTTCCTCTTATATAGATTCTCTTACCTCTCTTTTAAACGACGAACAAAAGGAAACTCTGGAATTACTAAAGACGCTGTTTACTTCTGATGCGGAACAACCTGACCCATCTCAGACATAAGGAGGCATTATGGCAGAAGACATCACAAAAAATCCATTGTTCCAAAATCTCTCTCCTGTAAAAAAAGAAGTGCTTCAGGAAGTTGTAGATTCTGCAGAGCATCTTTCTCTTGACAAAGCATTGCCTTTGCTGCTGAAGGCAAATGTCAAGCTGAAAAAGCAGGGAGAAAACTTTACAAAGGAAGAAAGTTCTTTTCTCATCACAGAGCTGACAAAACAGCTGACACCACAGGAAAAAGCAAAAGTTTCCGCATTGATGAAGCTGATGTAAGGTGCTATTTTACAGATAAGACTGTAAGCTGCCTATCTGCGAGAAATCTGCGCAGATAGGCAGCTTGACATCCAAAATGGAGTACTGTATACTAAGGAAAACTCTTTTATTGGTGTTTTTCTAAAAAATACAGGCCCAGCGTCGATGTACAGATGGCAACGCCAGCCTTGGAAAAGAGAATAAAAATGAAACAAACAACAGACAACCGGCAATGGATGCCGTTTTTTGCAATCCATTCTTATATAAAACCATACGAAACTGTTATTCTGTTATTCTATTTTGTTGTTATTTCTTCTCTTGAACTGCTCGCCTATGGAAAAAAAGGCATTTTTTCAGTTGCCGCGTCACATCTTTGGTTTTTTACAGGGCTGTTCTGTCTGCTTATTTTTGCTTATGCGACAGCCAAAAAACTAATAAAGGACATAAAAAACAAAGCCTTTTTCCCTTTAGCCGGCTTTCTTATTTTGATTGGATTTTTCTGCTATTTCATAGGGAACATCAAATATTCTGATATCAATCCAGATGCCACGCAGCAGGCAGCCGCAGGACTTGCCTCTTTTTCCTACGCCGATTTAAACTACACAGGGACTGCCTTTTTGGGATACGCAAACAGGCAGTACGTTATAGCAGCTTTGCCGGCAGTACTGTTTGGCAGAAGCATTCTGACACTCCATCTGGGTTTTGCATATCCTTTTCTGATTGGGCTTACCATGCTGTTTTTAGAATTTAGGGAATGGCTGAAGCAAAAAGACTTAAACGAGGCGCTTGCACTGCTTCCTGTTTACGCCCTGTTTTCTTTCCGCTTTATTACTGAATATTTTTTGAATTTTGAACAGGCAATCACACCTGTCGCTTTGACTATGATGGGAATTGCCCTGTTTTTAAGACTGTGCAGAAAACCAGATGCTCTTTCCTTTTTTTGTCTTTCTTTTGTCGGTGGCCTGTTCTGTAATTCTTATACCCCTGTCATTGCTTCACTTGGCCTGCTTCTTTGCTTTCTCACCCTATACGTTTTAGGGCTGTTCTTTGCAAAATACTTTATTAAGCAGAAATCTTTTACAGAAGCAGAACCAGTTGACTGCATTTCTTTGGCAGCAGCTGCCATCAGCCTTATTCTGAACATTGCCTGTTTTTTTCTCGCCACTCTTCTCGTATTCAGAGCAGACCGGCTGGACTCTGTACGGCAGAATGTTTCATTTGTGCCATTCGTCTTGAAAACATGGTTAGAGTTTTTTACGGATACAAATGCCAGATTTCTTGGTATTTTTCTGCTCCCCATTATTCTCTATCTTCTGCTTTCCCTTTTGGGCCGGCTGAAATTCTATGATTTCACAATCGCCTGCTGGGTATTTGGTGTTGTCCTGTTCGCAAACTATATGACAGGCTACGATACCACCTACGAAAAGTCATGGATACTACAGAGGAATATGATTATCCTGCCTGTGCTTATCACAGGGATGTTCTTTACCCTTATCCGGATGCTCAAAAAATACAGGCGTTCTATAAACAAAACGGTCCTTATACTGTTTCTTTGCTTCTTTGCATTTGCCGGGCTGTTCCACTGTGGACAAGAGCATCATTCCTTCCGTTATTTCCAACATGTCCAGCCGATGAAATTCATGATAGACTATGCAGAAGATACTTTAAAAGAGCATGGAATAAAGGACACTGACAGATTCAGTCTTGTCCTGTACACGGACAGCCTGTGGCAAAGCAACCTGCGTGATTACGCGACTTTCTTCTTTCCAAATGCATCCGTTTATTCCTTGACATCAAAGGACCCTCTGCCAGAGCTGAACCCGGATATGCCTGCCTTTATTTTCTCGGAAACTGAACAGGAAATTACAAATTTAGAATGTGTCGCAGAAATGAAAACATACAAAAATCCAAGATACAAAACGGAAGTAACCTGGTATAAAACCGTATGGGACAAATGAAGCTGCCGCATATTGACAAAGACTGACTGCTCCATTAAAATGAAACCAAGTTTTAAAAAGGCAAATGCAGGAGGTTTTTACTTATGGTAACAGACAAACAGGCTTATTTACAACAAATCAAAGAAGTTATCAACCGTGGGCCATATAGCGCTGACTGGGCTTCCCTTACCGATATGGAGCTCCCGGATTGGTTTAAAAAATCTAAATTTGGAATTTTCATCCACTGGGGAATTTACAGCGTTCCGGCTTATGGAAATGAATGGTACTCCAGAAATATGTATATAGAAGGGTCGCGTGAATTTGAACACCATCTGGCAACCTACGGCCCTCATAAAGATTTTGGCTATAAAGATTTTATCCCTATGTTTACTGCTGACAAATTCAATCCTGATGAATGGGCAGACCTGTTCCTTGAAGCAGGGGCAAAATATATTGTACCGGTTGCAGAACATCACGACGGCTTCCAAATGTACCAAAGCGGCCTGTCCAAATTTAACGCAGCCGAAATGGGTCCAAAGCGCAATGTCCTTGGAGAATTAAAACAGGCATTTGAACAGCGAGGCATGCTGTTTGCCGCCTCTTCTCACCGCGCCGAACACCTATGGTTTATGGGTGTCGGAAAGGCTTTTGAGAGTGACATCAAAGACCCTCTTAAGGTTGGTGACTTTTACTGGCCGTCTTTGGAAGAACAGCCGGATCATGAAGACATGTTTTCTTCCCCATACCCAGATGAAGAATTTTTAACTGACTGGCTGTTACGCACCTGTGAGCTGATTGACGATTACAAGCCTCGTATTCTCTACTTTGACTGGTGGATTCAGCACGAAGGCTATAAAGAAACTTTAAAACAGATTGCGGCATACTATTATAACCGTGGTATAGAATGGGGAACTCCGACTGCCATCTGCTATAAGCACGACGCCATGCCATTTGGAAGCGGTATTGTTGATGTGGAACGTGGCAAATTTGCCGATACAAAACCGTACTACTGGCAAACCGATACTGCTATTGCAAAAAACTCATGGTGCTATACGACAGAGCTGAAATACAAAACCCCTTATGAAATTCTTTGTTATTTAATTGATGTTGTCAGCAAAAACGGCAACCTCCTCTTAAATGTCGGACCAAAGAGCGACGGAACTATTGCCGAAGAAGATACTCGCATCTTAAAGGAAATCGGTGCGTGGCTAAAAATAAACGGCGAAGCTGTTTACAACAGCAAACCTTGGCGCATTCCTGCAGAGGGACCTACAAAAGAAGCTGAAGGCAAATTCAGTGAAGGGCGGCAAAGCAGCTACACAAGCGAAGATTTCCGTTTTACCGCAGGACACGGATGTATTTATGCTACCTGTCTCTCCTACCCGGAAAACGGAAAACTTGCCATCCGCGCACTAGCAAAGAGCGAAGACGCCAACGGCACTGCATTCCAAGGCATTCTGACCAACGTAGAAATTCTTGGATACGACAAGCCTGTCTCCTACGAGCAGACAACTGAAGGCCTTATCGTATATGGTCCAAAAAAACAGGGAATCAACCCGGTTGTTATAAAAGTACATACCAATTAGGCACGACAGCAAATATTTTTGCTCAGAAGGTGACAAAATGATTATTTTAATCGCAGGTGCTTCCCATACCGGAAAGACCGTACTGGCATAAAAGCTCTTAGAAAGACATAAACTGCTATAGAAAACAATCAGAATCTCATTGTCGATTTTATGATTTCATAGCATCTGTACACCGAAGCTAGAATACCATATGGACTTTCTGAATAATTTATTATTCTTTTACATATGCTATTTCTTGAGGTGAATAATATGGACAAGAAAGAACAGTCACAAATCCAAGAGCAAAAGAATCATGATAAATTTAATAATATAACCCAGAAAACTACGCCTGAAAATCAGAACCAGACACACAATTCAAAAAAAGAGGGACTGCAGCCAGTTAACCAAAAAAGATAGAGCCGTCAGGCTCTATCTTTATGTTATTAAGTTTTCATAGGAATATTTCTGGCTTAAAATGTTTTATCTCCCAACATAAACCTGTACTTCATAGTTCCAGTGTAAAATACCTGATACAGTGATAAGCTGTACTGTAAATTCTGCTGACGCATCATACTCTGCTTTGGCTTTATGTATCAAATCGCCCAAGGTATTTTTTCTATTTTCTTCAGTACAATCGGCGCATAGATATTTTCCTTTTGGCAATACCTTTAATCCATCTGTTTCTGCATAACGAATACAGACAGCAAAAAGCCTTGATACTCCATTCTCTGTATAAATACCAGCTAAATCCTCAAAAGAAAATTGCTCCTTTAAGGCAGGTGTGATTTTACCATAAAAGTGGCTGAGATAATTCCAAAGATTATCAAGCGTTGGCATTTCCAAGGTATCTGACAGCAAAATAACACGTTCCGGAACGTCTTTGAGAAACGTGGCATTCCGATTTTTGCGTTCTTGTAATTTCTTTTCATAATCTGCTTTTGCCAACTGGATTTTTGACTTACTATATTGCAACGCCGCAATTTTTTCATCTGCCTTTTTCTCTGCCTGTACTAAAAAATCCACAATTTCTTCGAGACTGTTATATTCCAAAACCCTTTTTATTTCCTGCAATGGTAAATCCATAATCTGCAAAGTCCGTACCACATTCAGACGAACAATATCCTGTTCGGTATAATAGCGATAATTAGTCCATTCGTCTTTTTTGCTTGGCCTCACTAAGCCAATGCGGTCATAATGACGGAGCGTTTCGCTCGTTGTATGGACAGCTTTTGCTGCCTCTCCAACAGAAAAATATTTCTTCATTTATATTTCTCCTCTTGACCTTTGTGTAACACAAAGGTCTATAATCCATTTTAGCATAAGAAATTTTGAAAATCAATCCTTGTGCCAAAGATGATAGGAGGAACATCTGCATGATAGCACTTAAACAAGTAACAAAACAGTACAAACAGGCAACCGTACTAAAAAACATTACTTTGTCAATTGATGAGCCGGGGATTTATTGTCTGCTTGGCAGAAACGGCGCAGGCAAAACAACACTTCTCAAGTCAATTGCAGGGTATCAGAACATTACGAGCGGAAGCATTCAAGTTGATGGCAAAACAATAACAATATCGACCTTGGATACAAGCGTTAGCTATATCGAAAACTTTGCAAAGCATTTTAATCTTCCAGTATACAAACTGCTGCAGATTGCTTCCAAAGTAAACCCAAACTATGATTATGGCTTTGCTTTGGAAATGATGGAGCGTTTTGAGCTGGAT
>CAJTZB010000115.1:4481-8121 GCA_910583815.1 uncultured Lachnospiraceae bacterium | reverse complement strand
CAGAAAGCAGGCTGTTCCAACGCTCCCAGACTGTAGTAGCACCCAGTTTCACTTCATTGAGCCATCCCGGATATTCTTCATTCAGCAAAAGCTTATAAGCAAGCGCGTCCAGACCATTATCAGACAGCACATTGCAAAGGAGCGGCGTCCCGACAAAACCGGTTTTTAACTTCTCTTTGCTGTCTTCAAAAAGTTTAAGCAGCTGCTTTTTTGTCAGTTCTTCATTTTCCGATAAATGATATTTGAGTGTCAGAATCAAAGCCGTCTGCGTCTTAATGCAGCAACGTCCTGTAGCACTGTAATATTCACGTTTTACTACTGCAAACTGCTCCTTTGAAAGATTCTCATACTCTTCCTCTTCTGTTGTCTTTCCCAAAACCTTTGCTGCCTTGGCAACCAGCCCGGCGCTGACTGCATAATACAGATTTGCAATAAATTCCTCGTCTGTAGCCCCAAACACCTGCTCTGCTCCGCCAGCCGGATTGTCCAGCGAAAGCCAGTCTCCATAATGGAATACATAGCGCCAGCCGTGGTTCTTGCCATCAACGCTCCGTATATAATCTACCCAGGCCTTCATGCTCTCAAACTGATCCTCTAAGATGCTCCTGTCCCCATAGAACAGATAAAGGTTCCAAGGCATAATGCAGGCAGCATCGCCCCAGACGCTGGAAGTATGTTCTTCCTTGCAGGATGGCACCACCACAGGCACCTTTCCGGAAAGCGCACTTTGCTCCTTTGCCATATCATAGAGATACTTTGCATAAAAAGCATAAGTGTCTTTTAAATAAGTAGCCGTCGGAGAAAATACCTGTGCATCCCCGGTCCAGCCCATCCTCTCATCCCTCTGCGGACAGTCCGTAGGTACATCTACAAAGTTGCTCTGCAGACCCCAACGTATATTTTCTATCAGCCGGTTCACCAGTTCATGGCCGGTATGTATGCTTCCCTTTTCCTCAATATCGCTGTAATAAGCAAATCCCTTCAAATCCCCCTTGTGCAAATTCGTAATACCCTCTACCTTTACATAGCGGTAGCCATAAAACGTAAAATGCGGCATCAGCTCTATTTCATCGCCATTTGAGACATAGATATATTCCGACTTTGCCGAACGCAAATTTTCATTATAAAAACAGCCTCCCTGCAGAATTTCCCCGGTCTGGATATGTATTTTTGTCCCTGCAGGTTCATGTACTTTCAGCGAAAAAATTCCGGTAAATTCCTGCCCCATATCAAAGACCTGCTCTCCTGCCGGAGTATGCAGAAGCTCCTTTGGCTCAAATACTTCATGGATGGTCACCGGCAGGCTCATGCGCTCAGTCAGCTCTCCCTTTGGAGGCTCACAAAAAACCGCCTGCTCTGGCGGCAGCTCCGGCAATGTATCATCTCGCCATTCCCCATCATAAAGATTAGAAAACGTAAGATTACTGCGTCTTACACTCCAACTGTCATCCGTCCCAATCACTTCCTCTGTTCCGTCCATATAAGAAATCCGTAACTCTGCAATTAATTTCCACTTGTTTCCATAAAATCCAACGTTCTCTCTTGCATTAAAGCCAAATCTTGCTTTATACCAACCATTTCCAAGCAACACCGACAGCTTGCCCGCTTCCTTTAACAGTTCTGTCACATCAAAAGTCTGGTATTGCACCCATTCATTATAATCGTTGCTGTAAGGAGTCAGGTGTTCCTTGCCGATTCTGACCGACGAAATCCTGCCGTCTCCATCCTGCCTCTCTCTGCCGTCTGGCGCATAATACGCCTCATACAGCCCCAAACCGCAGATATAGAGCCTTGCCTCTTTTACTGCTCCTTTCAGTTCTACTCTTTTCTCAAAATATGGGTGCCGTTTCTCTGTATTATCACACGTAATCCATTGCGCCTGCCACGACTCCATGCGTTTTCCTGTCTCAAACCACTGCACTTCGCCTGTGGCTTCTTCCTCTGCATCACTAAGCACTGTTACTGTCCAGTAATAGCGAGTACGAGGCTTTAAGTCAATCTTTACCAAATAGCCAAGAGAACTTGCAGCGGCATCCATGCCGGAATCAAACAAAAGACTCTCCATCTGCGGGTCTGCTGCCACCCGGACTCTCGCGGATTTCTGGCGTGTTCCGGCAGCTTCTCTTACTTTCCATGAGAATATCGTACGCTCCATGCGGAACCCAAGCGGATTCACCAAATGATTTACTTTCATGTCATAAATTTTCATCGCCGTATCCCTCCTGCATCTGTTTCACATGGCATCATTGTACCATATCCGTTCTGCCCGATAAACGTTATTTTTGCTCTTCTGGCAAAAGTTTATGAAAACTTTATTACATATTTTCATCCTTCTGCAGTTCTTCCCTCAATATCCGGTTGACCAGTTCTGTATTCGCTTTTCCTCTCATTGCTTTCATCGTCTGTCCGACAAGGAACCCAATCGCCTTTTCCTTCCCATTATGATAATCTTCCACCGGTTTTTGGTTGTCCCTGAGCACCTGCCGCACTGCATTATAGAGTGCATCCTCATCATTGACCGTTGCCAAACCATGTTCTTTTACATACCGTTCCGGATCAATGTCGTCTCTGAATATAAGCTCAAATACTTCTTTTGCCACCGTACTTGTAATCGTTCCGGAATCTGCCAGAACAACAAGCCTTGCAAAGTTTTCCGGCGAAAAAGAAAGTTCATCCGGCGCCATGCCACACTCTTTTAACAGCCGAATCGTCTCCACCATAATCCAATTGGAAACCTTTTTGTGCCTGCCGCAAAGCGCCGTCGTAGCCTCAAACAAATCTGCAAACTTTTTATCTCCGGTCAGAATCCCTGCATCATATGCCGGAAGCCCAAATTCCTTCTGATAACGCACAAGTTTTTCCTCTCGCAGTTCCGGTTGACGAGCCTTCACTTCTTTCACCCATTCAGCACTAATTCTAAGGGGCGGCAGATCCGGTTCCGGAAAATAACGATAATCTTTCGCATCCTCCTTAGAACGCATTGCATAAGAGGTTCCTATGTTGTCATCCCACCTGCGTGTTTCCTGAATCACCGGTTTCCCCTCTTCTAGCAGCTCTACCTGCCTTGCCCTCTCCCCTTCGATTGCCCTTGCAATCGCCTTAAACGAGTTCAGGTTTTTCATCTCTGTGCGCATCCCTAATTCTTTCGTCCCCACCACGCGGACAGAGAGATTGACATCAGCACGCATCGACCCTTCGTTCAGCTTACAGTCCGAAGCCCCAAGGTACTGAATCATCAGACGCAGTTTTTCCAGATAGGCAATGACCTCTTCGGCAGAACGCATGTCCGGTTCAGACACGATTTCAATCAGAGGCACACCAGAACGGTTATAGTCCACAAGCGAAGTGCCTGTCTGCTCATCATGAACCAGCTTCCCGGCATCCTCCTCCAGATGGATTTCATGAATCCGAATCTCTTTTTTTCCTTCCTGTGTCTTAATTTCCACACTTCCATCTGTGCAAAGCGGAGCATAGAGCTGTGAAATCTGATAATTCTGCGGATTGTCCGGATAAAAGTAATTTTTGCGGTCAAACCTGCAATCATTTGAAATATCACAGTTCGCAGCAATTCCGACCGCCATTGCATATTCCACTGCCTGCCGGTTGAGAACCGGCAGCGAACCCGGCATTCCGGTACAGA
>CAJTZB010000115.1:0-4471 GCA_910583815.1 uncultured Lachnospiraceae bacterium | reverse complement strand
TGGCTGTTTGGCGTACCACCAAATTCCGTAGAGCAGGAGCAAAATATTTTCGTCTTGGTTGCCAGCTCCACATGGACTTCCAAACCAATTATGGTTTCATATGTTTTGCTCATCCCCTGCTCCCCCTTCCCCACACAGTGGGCTGCGCCTATAACCTCTTGTCTGCTCAAGCGCATAAGCTGCCCGGATGATATTTTTCTCCTGAAAGCAGTCTCCAACCAGCTGCACGCCAATCGGAAGCCCATTTCTATCCGTTCCGCATGGAACGGAAATTCCCGGAAGGCCTGCAAGGTTGACTGAAACCGTATAAATGTCACTCAGATACATCTTCACAGGGTCACTAAAAAAAGCTCCCAGCTTCGGCGCAGTTGTTGGCGCAGCAGGCCCAAGCAGCACATCATATTTCAAAAATGCTTTATCAAATTCCTTCTTAATCAACGCCTTTGTACGAAGTGCCTTCAAATAATATGCATCATAATACCCACTGCTCAATACAAACGAGCCAAGCAGTATGCGGCGCTTTACTTCCGGCCCAAAGCCTTCAGAGCGGGACTTTTTATACATCTGGTGCAATCCTTCGTATTCTTTGGTACGGTATCCGTATTTCACTCCGTCAAAACGAGCCAGATTGGAGCTTGCTTCTGCACAGGCAATCACGTAATATGCAGGCACAGCATATGATGCCAGATTTAATTCAAACTCCTCCGCTATCGCTCCTTTTTCCTTTAGCATATCGGCCGCATGAAGCACTGCTTCCCTTACCTCTTTATCCAGCCCTTCCCCCAAATAGCCGTGAGGGATGCCGATTCTCATTCCTTTTACCTCATCTTGCAGAGCCTCGCTAAACCTGCAGTCTTTTCTAAAAGCCGAAGTAGAGTCTTTGGAATCGTAAGATGCAATCGTCTCCAAAACCACCACGCAGTCTGTAACATCCTTTGCAACCGGTCCGACTTGGTCAAGTGAAGAAGCATATGCAATCAGCCCATACCGAGATACCGTCCCATAAGTCGGCTTGATGCCGGTCACGCCGCAAAATGCACTCGGCTGCCTAATAGAGCCTCCAGTATCCGAACCAAGCGCAAAGCTGCATTCCTCTGCTGCCACTGCCGCACAAGAACCACCCGAAGAGCCGCCCGGCACATGCGCCGTATTCCAGGGATTTCTTGTCGCGCCATATGCAGAAGTTTCAGTTGTGCTCCCCATCGAAAACTCATCCATATTCGTTTTTCCAATCAGTACAGCACCCGCCTCCTCCAGCCTCCGGACTGCCTCCGCCGTATAAGTCGGAACAAAATTATACAGGATGCCAGACGCACAAGTTGTCAAAATCCCCTTCGTACAGAGATTATCCTTTACCGCCATCGGAACACCCGCCAAAGGATGCATAAGGCTCCCCTCATCAATCTGCCTCTGTACCTTGGCAGCGCGCTCCAATACAGCTTCCCTATCCAATACACTCACAAAACTGTGAACTTTTTTCTCTCTTTTTTCTATAGCATCAAGCGCTGCCAGTACAGCCTCCTCTGCTGTCACTTCTTTTCGTCTGATCTTTCTGCCAAGCTCCACAGCAGTTAAACCCATCAAATCCATTTCGTTCTCCACCCTATAATATCAGTATTGTTCTGTTATGCAATTGTCTTTGGCACCTGAAAGCAGCCATTTTTCTTTTCCGGTGCATTCGCCAGTGCCGCCTCGCTGCCATCCCCATTTACCACTATATCCTCACGAAACACATTTTCTGTCTGAAACACAGAAAACATCGGCTCTATGCCGTCCGTATCCAACTCATTCAGCCTGTCAATATAAGCAAGCATCTCCTCCATATCCTTCTTCGCCTGCTCTCTTTCCTCCGTATTAATCTCTAACTTCGCAAGAACTGCAACTGCTTCAATGGTTTCATCAGAAATGGTTGCCTTAGGTGTTGTTTGTTCTGCTTCTGTTTCTTCTTGTTCTGCTCTTAAATTTGGTAACTTCATTTCTGTTTTTATGCTCCTTTCAAATTCTCCATGAGCTGCATCACCACTCCAATTCAAAACGAAAAACGCCTCAGAAAAACAGACCTGCCTTTCCGGGGCGAGATAATTTTATAGTCTTATAATAGCGCCGGTGTACAGATGCTGCCTTCACTTAACAAGGATACAGACAGCAACATTGGCGTATACTGACATGCAGATGCGAACACTTGCAAAAAAACTCCACAATTATTTTTTCTCCAATTCCAGCAAAAGAGCCTCACAGCCCTCCTCAATTTCCTGATAGGACACATCAAACCTTCTTGTATACCACGGATCATCAATATCACCCGGATGCTTGGTAAAGTCCAGCAAGCGGTACAGCTTATGCGCAGGGTCTCCCGAAAACTCCCTCCGCATACTGCGAAGATGAATTTCCTCCATCGCAATCAGATAATCAAACTCGCTATAATCACTGCGTCTGATACGGCGCGCCGTCTTTGCCTCCATGCCGTAATCCGTCTCTTTGCTTGTCCCAATATTGTGGCGCCTAAGCTCTGCCCTTGCCTGTGGATAAATGCCATTTCCAATTTCTTCATTGCTGACAGCAGCAGATTCAATATGAAACTGATCTGCCAGTCCTCGTTTTGCCACCATGTCCTTTAAAATAAATTCTGCCATAGGCGAACGGCAGATGTTGCCGTGGCAGACGAAAAGTATCTTAATCATATTTGAAGTGCCTCCTAAAATGCTATGTTTTGCTCTGATTTGCCCCGATTTGCCGAGTATATCAGAGCCTTTCGTATGCTCCTAACTCTGTCACAGAAATCCAAAATAGAGCAAATTGTGGCAAATTGATGCCGTCAATCGTAGTAAAACCGCAGTAGAAATCGAGGGTTCTTACTATCGTAGTATTTCTCGACTATTCTATCATAAAAATGTGAATTTTTCATCTCCTATTTTCAAACGGAAAAACGCCCTGCCGGAGCAGAGCGTCAATCCTTAGGACCGTAGCTTTCCAAACGCTCCCACTTCTTTGTTGCACCTACACCTTCATAGGTCACAGCCTCGCCACCGAACTGATTCTCTCCCATGCGTGGTTTCACATAGGCAAGCCGTCTGCCGGAAGGGAACATAAAAATCATTACCGTATCATCCGTATAGGTGGATTTTCGGGAGAACAAAGGGAAATCTTTACTCTTGTTACCACGGTCAAATTCATAAAGACTGCCAATGATAACACCTAAGATTGCTCCAATCATCCCTTGCCACCTCTTTTCTTATAATCCGCATCAATCTTCTTTTTCCAGTCAGCACTAAGCGGTGCTGCACACGCTCTTACACTGGTAATTGCCTCGCTGATAACCTCATAGTTGAGAGCAGTTCCAACCTCATCACAGTGATAGTTAGCAGCCATTGATTCATCGATGCCAAATCTTCTGGCTTCTGCCGCTGCGTCGATGTTTGCTCCAAGGAAAAGGAACTCCCAGCCATAACGCTCTTTCTGACGCTCAATCATGTGGAGAACCTTATCATAGATGTAACGATGGCTGACATTCTCCATACCATCAGTGGTGATGATAAAGAGGGTCTTTTCCGGCACATCTTCCTTATGGGCATATTTGTGAACATTCCCGATGTGGTGGATTGCACCACCAACTGCATCCAGAAGTGCAGTGCAGCCACGTACAAAATATTCCTTGTCCGTAAGGTTCGGAACATCCGCAATAGCAACACGGTCATGAATAACCTCTGTTTCGTTGTCAAACAGCACTGTGGATACCACGGCATCATCCGGCTCCTTACGCTGCTTTTCCAACATGGAATTAAACCCTCCAACAGTGTCTTTTTCCAGTCCCGACATGGAACCACTGCGGCCTAAAATAAATACAAGTTCTGTCATTTTTGAAATCCTCTTGTTTTTATTGTGATTTCATTATAAGAAAAACAGGAGAATGAATGTTCGTATGGTATGCGGCATTTTTATGCACCGATAAGCGGCTGGTCAAAAGCAAACAGAACCTCATTCAATTCAAATACATTGTAGCTTCTGTTTACCAAGAAATACTTCACAATCACATCAAACTTACTGCTGTGGGAGAGAGCAAAACCTGCTCTACCTATAAAATCCTTTGTTTCATCAACATCCAGTTCCAATGCAAAGGCAAAGGCCAGTGCAGTTGTCTTGGATGGCTTGTAGTCCATATTATTTCGGATTTTTGAGAACAGCTTTCTATCCACATTGGCTTTTTTGTAGATTTCAGAGTCTTTCTTCCTGGTGCGGTCGATAAATTGCAGAGCGAGAGGCTTCGGAAAGCCATAATTTCCTGTGGTTATCAAAGGAAATGCAATAGACTCGCACTCATACTCTTTAGCCACTGCCAGGGACTTTCTGTAACACGAGGACAGAATCTGTTCCTCTCTGTGGTCGCCATCCTCCCAAATAGGTCCTACTGTATGGATAACATACTTGGCATCCAATCCAAATCCAGAAGTGATAACCGCATCCACTTGCATAT
>CAJTZB010000114.1 GCA_910583815.1 uncultured Lachnospiraceae bacterium | reverse complement strand
GACTTCAACCTTCATCAGCAGGCCGAAGCCAACAAGATAAAAAATCAGCAATGGAATCAGATAATATGATAAATACACGAAAAAGTCCATAAAAACACCGGAGCAGTACAATCTTCTTTACCATTGTATCGCTCCGGTTCCTTTTTATACCTATTTTTATTTTAATTTTTTTGCCTATTCTCCATATCCGTCAGGATTTGCTTCCTGCCATCTCCATGTATCTTCGCACATTTCTTCAAGAGAACGTTCTGCCTCCCAACCAAGCTCTGCCTTTGCCTTTGCAGGGTCGGCATAGCAGGCTGCAATATCGCCCGGACGTCTGTCGCAGATGGCATAAGGAATTTCTTTGCCGCATGCCTTTTCAAATGCCTTGACAATCTGAAGCACGCTGTAGCCGTTCCCGGTTCCTAAGTTATAGATTGACACGCCGCTTCCGGCTGCTACCTTTTTCAGTGCCTTGACATGGCCAATGGCAAGGTCGGTCACGTGAATATAATCACGCACGCCTGTGCCGTCCGGTGTATCATAATCATTTCCATATACACTCAGACGAGCGAGTTTTCCGACTGCTACCTGTGAAACATATGGAACCAGGTTGTTTGGAATGCCCTTTGGGTCCTCTCCGATTTTTCCGCTCTTGTGTGCACCGATTGGATTAAAGTAGCGAAGCAGGACAACGTTCCATTCTGGATCTGCGGTATGCAGATCTGTCAGAATCTGCTCAATCATTCCCTTTGTCTGTCCATATGGGTTTGTAATCTGTCCTTTTGGACATTCCTCCGTAATCGGAACAAATGCCGGATTTCCATAAACAGTTGCTGAAGAGCTGAAAATAATATTTTTTATGCCGTGCGCTCTCATCACATCACAAAGAATAAGCGTTCCGGCAATGTTATTGTAATAATACTCCAAAGGCTTTGCAACCGATTCTCCAACTGCTTTCAGTCCTGCGAAATGGATAACGGCATCCACGGCCTCTTTTTCAAAAATATCTGTAAGGGCTTCCCTGTCCAAAAGGTCTGCCTGATAAAATGTAACCGGCTTTCCTGTAATCTCTTGCACTCGTTCCAAAGACTTCTGACTGGAATTACATAAATTGTCCACTACAACTGCTTCATGTCCTGCATTTAACAGTTCCACACACGTATGGCTTCCAATATATCCTGCGCCGCCAGTGACAAGTATCTTCATATAAGCCCTCTTTTCTGCCCGGATACCGGGCGCATTTTTTCTTTGTCTTTAGTATATCAAACCAATAGAAAAAAATCAATCTAATTTTTCTGTTTTTCTCTGATTTTTTTGTTTTAAACAAAAAGGGGAATATGTCTTAGGATTATCGTTTTCCTTTTTTTCCTTTCCATTTGCAAAATATAACTGCTGCCAGCGTACTGAGAAACGTCGCCATAATTGCCGGCACAATAATTCCTGCCGGATTTGCACTTCCATACTGACTGCGATAGGCAATCATATTAATCGGAATCAACTGAAGCGAAGATATATTCATAATCAGGAAAATGCACATCTCTTTGCTTGCAGTCCCTTCCTCTACAGACAGATGTTTTTTCTTCCTTCTCTCTTTTTCCACCTCGCCAAGTTCCTGCATCGCCTTAAGTCCTGCAGGTGTTGCCGCCCAGCCAAGCCCTAAAAGATTGGCGATCATATTGGTCGCTATGTATTCTCCGGCAGGGGACTCCGCAGGCAGGTCCGGAAATAAAAATCGGATGACCGGACGCATTCCTTTTGTCATTCTCTCAAGCAGCCCGCTTGCCCTTGCAATCTGCATCAGCCCCATCCAAAGCGACATAATTCCAAGCATCGTAATGCAAAGTGTCACGGCACTGCCTGCTGCTTCTAATGCCCCATTGCCAAGGTCTTCTATTCTTCCGTTGCAAATCCCGACTACAATTCCGATAAGTATCATCAAAGCCCAAAGATAATTTAACATCTGTTTTGACCTCTGACGGAACAAATGTCCGATTTACTTTTTTTAGAATATTATTACACAATTGCCTTTTTGAGACTAACATTTTTATGTATAATTTCCTTATTTTGTAATAAAATTCTTACTTTTTTCTTAAGAATCGACAAAAAAAGAAATTTTTTTTAGAAAAGTGCTTTACATTATTTTACTCTCGTGTTAGAATATAGACGCACTAAAAAATTACACGCATCCCTAAAAAAATCAAAAACGCAAAGGAGATTAAAATTATGAACCACGCTTTTTTAAAAAGCACAGGCATCGTAAGACGTCTGGATGAACTCGGAAGAATCACACTTCCTATCGAACTGAGAAGGACTCTTGACATCGGCGAAAAGGACCCAGTAGAAATCTACGTTTCCGAGGATATGATCATTCTTAGAAAGTATGAGCCTTCGGACACTTTCACAGGGTCAAGAGAGAACCTTTACGAGTTCCACGGCAAGATGGTTTCCAAAGATTCCATCACAGAGCTTGCAAGAATTGCAGGCTTAATCGACTAATCGTCGATTGCATCTTTCCCACCAAGCATTGCTTGGTAAACCTCTCTCTTTGATAAGCCGCGGTCAACAGCCGCGGCTTTCATTGCATCTTTTTTCGACATTCCCTCTGCAATATATTTTTCTACATGCTCCTCTATGGAAATCCCATCCCATTGCTTTCTTGCCTCTTGTTCCAGCTCCTCATAAGGCTTTCCTGCAAGGACAAGTACAAATTCACCTTTTGGTTCATTGGCTTCAAAATGAGCGAGCACTTCTCCTATCGTTCCGGAAATACTGTCTTCATGCTTCTTTGTCAGTTCCCTGCAAACAGTAATATGGCGCTCTCCTAATGTATCTAAAAGCAGCGCCAATGTCTTCTTTAGGCGGTGCGGCGCTTCATACAGAATGATTGTCCTTGTCTCCTTGGAAATTTCATCTAATACTTTTCTGCACTCTCTTTTATCTGGAGGAAGAAACGCCTCAAATGCAAAACGCCTTGTTGGAAGCCCAGATATTGTGAGCGCAGTAATACATGCACATGCTCCCGGAAGAGAAGTCACGGTGATTCCTTCCTCTCTTGCCATGCGTACAAGCTCCTCTCCTGGGTCAGAAATGCCAGGTGTCCCCGCATCAGTAATCAATGCAATATTACTGCCTGCTCTCAGTTTTCCGATTAGTTCTCTTCCTTTTTCTATTTTATTGTACTCATGGTAGCTCGTCATCGGTGTCCTGATTTCAAAATGGTTGAGAAGTTTTATACTGTTGCGTGTATCTTCCGCAGCAATTAAATCAGCTTCTTTCAATGTCTTTAACACACGGAAAGTAATATCCTCCAAATTTCCAATCGGAGTTGCACATAAATATAACGTTCCCTGCATCTTAACCTCTCATTCTGCCACCGAAGGCGGCGTTTCAATATCCATAGACATCATAAATCTCATCTGTATAAACGCCCGCTTCCTTATATATAATAAGCGGCGGCGCAATTTTTAACATCGGCTTTGCGCCTCTGATACACTCTAAAAGTACCATATTCGGCTCCTTGTCCACAAACGGATGCACAAGCCGCATTGCCTTTGGTTCAAGCCGATACTCTTTCAGGACGGAAAAAATTTCTGCAAGACGAAACGGACGATGCACCATATAAAATCGTCCGTTCGGTTTCAGCACACTTGCCGCCTCCCTGACTACATCTTCCAACGAGCAAAGCAGTTCATGCCTTGCAATCGCTTTCGGCAGTTCCGGATTTGTCAGACCATGCTGTTCTGTCATATAAGGTGGATTGCTTGTTACAACATCAAACACTGCTTTCCCAAATAAAGAGGATGCTTTTTTGATATCGCCAACTACAATCGAAATTTTATCTTCCAAATGGTTGAGCGCCACGCTGCGGCGTGCCATATCTGCACTCTCCTGCTGGATTTCCAGTGCGGTAAAATGAGAAGCTCTTGTCTTTGCTTCCATGAGAATCGGGATAATGCCTGTCCCTGTGCCAAGGTCCAACACACGCTCGCCTTCCTTTGCCTTTGCAAAACCCGACAGCAGCACCGCATCCATCCCAAAACAGAATTTTCTCTCATTCTGGATGATACGGTAGTTATTCCTCTGCAGCTCGTCTATCCTCTCTCCCGGCAAAAGCCGCACTTCCATTTCCTGCTCTGACATTATAATGCACATACTCCCTTCAAGGATTTAACTTTATTCATTTTCCAAATGGGATTTGCCTTCCTTTTTCTCTAACATTTCTAACGCCCGAAGCTCTGCATCCTCTGAAGAATGCTTTTCTTTACGGTAGCGAGGACGGAAACGAAGGTCACCTACTTTATACTCCCTCACTTCTTTTTCGTCGTTCTCCAATGTCACAATAACCTTTACCAACTGCTTTAAGACGCTTGTACTCTGTACCTCTCCCTTAAAACCATCGTTTGTTGTCACATAGTCCCCGATTCCCGGCAGCTTTCCGTTTAACTCCTCATAAGCTTCTTCTTCATACTTTAAGCAGCACATCAGCCGGCCGCATACACCGGAAATCTTTGATGGGTTAAGTGAAAGGTTCTGCTCCTTTGCCATTTTAATGGATACCGGAATAAAATCTGAAAGGTAAGAATGGCAGCAAAGCGCCCTGCCGCATACACCAATGCCGCCAAGAAGCTTTGTCTCATCACGCACACCAATCTGGCGCAGCTCAATCCTTGTCCGAAATACTGCTGCCAAATCTTTGACCAACTCCCTAAAATCAATACGTCCATCCGCTGTAAAATAAAATAATACCTTATTGTTATCAAACGTATATTCACAGTCAATCAGTTTCATTTCCAGACCATGCTTTGCAATCTTCTCCAAGCAAATTTTAAATGCCTCTTTTTCCTTTTGTTTGTTGTTTCGCTCCTGTTCATGGTCTGCTTCGTTTGCCGGGCGAATCACTGGTTTTAAGGGTTGGATAATCTTTTCATCCTCCACTTCCTTCGGTGCCATTACAACATAGCCATATTCTACGCCTCTCGCAGTTTCCACAATCACATAGCTTCCTTGCTTAATATCAAAATCAAGCGGATCAAAGAAGTATACTTTCCCGGCCTTCCTGAACCTTACTCCGATTACCTTTGTCATAATATCCTCCTATTTTAAGTACCGCAGTATTTTTTCCAGTACATCTTATTTTCTTATTTTAGTGAAAGGAACAACAGCTCCAATGCCACTTCAAGGCTGACGTTTGCGTTCATTCTCTGTTTCATTTGTTCTATTGCATTTAATTTAAGTTCCAGCTGTGTGTAGCTTGCTGCTTCTGCCTGCCGCATCAGCTCATTTTTCTCTTCTTTGAAAAGCACCATATTGCTTCCGTTTGCTGCCTTTGCTACAAGTACATCTCTGTACCAAAGGTTCATAAGCGAAAGCATATCAGGGATTTCCTGTTTTTTTCCGGCCCATAGCTTTACCTGAGCATACAGTTCTTCGGCACGCATTGTCCCAATCCGCCTTACCAATTTCAGCACTTCATCCCTCTGCGCCGCAAAGCTCTCAGAAGCTGCATAACGGACTGCCTTTCCTGGCACGCCATCGGCAAAATCGGCAGCGACTTCTGCAAGATAGTCCGTAATCCCATGACGTTCCATCAAAAGTCTTGTAATTTCTTTTTTTGCAACCGGACGCATCGTAAGCAGGATGCATCTTGATAAAATTGTCGGAAGCAAAAGCTTTGCATTGACAGTAAGAAGCAGAATAACGGCATAATCCGGAGGTTCTTCCATTGTCTTAAGCATCGCGTTCTGCGCCTGCTCCGTCATTTTTTCTGCTTCATCTATAATATAGACCTTATATGGTCTGCTATAGGGTTTGACCATAATATCATTGTTGAGCTGAATACGGATGTCATCCACGCCAATGGCAGCTTTTTCATGGGTTGTCCACCGGATGTCCGGATGGTTCCCGGAGGATGCCTGTTTACAAGAACGACATTCCCCACATGGCCGGCCTTCTTGCTTTTCACACTGCAAAGCAGCAGCAAAAATTCCTGCAAGCAGCCGTTTTCCGCTGCCTTCCTCACCTTGGATGATATACGCATGTGATATTTTTCCCATGCGCATGGCATTCTGCAAATGCCCTGTAATATGTTCCTGTCCTATTATATCCTGAAACTTCATTTCTGTTTTTTTGCTCCTTTGGCATGGCCGCTTAACAAGCTCTATTTAAGTGAGTATATCAAGCAGAAGTCCCCTGATTTCATCAATCTTGCTCAAAATAAGCAAATGATCTTTTTCTTCCTTTATCAGTTCCGCAGCAAGCTGGTCCAGATTCTCATCCACAAGTTTAATCATGCCATATACACGGTGCCTGCCGCGCCGGTCTAAAAAGTTTTCACGGCTGAATTTATGGGAACGGCTTACTATTTCATTCATAAACTCCTGAATCAGTGCGCGGTAATATTTCATATCACGCACATCCATGTGCTTGGCAATTTTTTTGCCTTCTTTTGTAATGTCATCTAAAAGCACCGCAAGGCGTTCCTGAAGCTCTGTCTCCTTGATGCAGCTAATCAACGTAAATCCAAAGGAACCGTCCGCTGGCTGCGTCTGTGGCTGTGCTGGCTGTGCCGGCTGTGTCTGCTGCGCCTGATTGACTTTAATGTCCATATGGACATCCCCCTTCCAAAAAAGCCTCTATATCTTGCCATATCTCAGTAAGGCATCGTTCCAAATCCCGATTCTGATACCGCTTCTTGATTTGAAGCCTCTTAATCTCTTCTTCGGCAAAATCTGTTTCATCCGCAAGATACCTGCGGCAAACCTCTGCATAGTTGGGCTGCTGCTGACGCTCCTCTCTTGCCACGGAACGCATCAGTCGTTCTCTGTCTTCCGTTTCTATATAAAGCGGAATGACCGCAGATTCTCCATAATAGGCGCGAAGCCGCTCATAGCCTGCCAGCGTGGAAATCATCAGATAATCCTGCACAGAAAGATCAATCTGCCCATCATCCATTGTAAAGTAGTGCCATAGCCCAAGCATTGTATGATAGGTACGAAGTTCTATCAGCTTTGGGCTGTCTTCATAATCCGGAAGCTTATCAGGGTTTACGAAAAAATATTCCGTGCCTTCTGTCTCTCCGCTGCGTATCGGCCGCGTTGTATAAATCACAACTTTTTTCAGGGCACAATCCTTCTGTTCCATCAGGTGCTTATAAATCGTATCCTTCCCCGTTGCGCTTTTTCCCATGATTACAAATATCTTACCCATACATATCCTCATTGCAGTTCAAAATAATCAGACCAATTTATAGTATAGCACAAATACCTCGTTCTGTCATTCGGAAACTGTTTTCTGCTCTCTTTATTTGGTCTCAGCTGTCTTCTGCAATTGATTTCCATCACTTCAGATGCTATAATACTGGCATCACTTGATAAGGCATATACTCTCTATACTATAAAAAGGAGGCTTCTCATTGGATACACAAAAGTATATTCAGCAGCTTAAGACAGAGGACATACCTTGGCACAGGCTTACCACGGCTTATGGCAGAGCAACTGACTTTCCAAAATATTTTAAAACCATGTGGGAAATGAAAAATATGGAGGAAGTCAAAAACGCATATAGTGAAATCATATCAAACATCGAACACCAAGGCACCTTATGGCACTCAACTGCATTTTCTGTTATCTTTTTAGTCCGGATCTTTGAGCATGCTCTTAATAACATGGAAGAAAATGAAATTGCTTGTTATCTTGCAGAGGAACTTCTGGATTCCTTTGAGGTCATTGCCGTATGCTGTAATGACGCTGTCGAAATGGGATTTGATGAGGATGAGGTTCTCCCTGAATTTTCCGACATGATAAAAGAAGAATATCTGTTCCCGGAAGAGTACAATGAGGAAGAGGAGGAACTGTGCTGGGAAGAAGATCCTTTTGAAGACCTGCTTGCCAGCTTTTATTACTATTCCTATGAAGCCCTTCTGCCGTGTAAAAAAATGTTGGAAAAGTTAAAAAACACTGACCTTGAAGAAAGTGCAGACAGTCTTTTAGAACTGCTTTCCTCTAACCCTTTCCAAAACGAATAGTATAAACAGATAAAACGAAATCATTTCATTGCATGGAGCGTATATGCCCTTATCAAGTAATGGCGTCAGCAACATAACCGTCTTCACTTAATTACTTAAATCAAATATTTCTTAATTTTTTTTTAATTTAGAAATATTTATTTTTATATTGACAGAAC
>CAJTZB010000113.1 GCA_910583815.1 uncultured Lachnospiraceae bacterium | reverse complement strand
AACCGTTTGGACGATGAAGCAATCAAAGAAACAGTGGCAAGTGCGGTGAGTTCTGCAGAATCATCCGTCGCCGATGAAGCTTACGATATTGCGCCAAAGCAGGAATCTCAGAAGTTTGAGGTTGGTGTTTATGAGCCGGATATGGATAGGCTGTTTGAAAGGACTAAGGAATTAGCAGAGGATATTAAGAATCAGTTTCCGAAAATTCAGGTGATGCAGCTGATTGTATCCCATGAGAAGCACCATGAGCTTTACTGGAATACAAACGGAACAGAGTTTGAACGGTTTGCGGGCGCCTATCATGTCATGGTTGAGTTTTCTGCTAATGATGGAGAAAATACAACCTCTATTGATGAAACAGATTTCTATATGAAGGATTTGGAACAACCGTTAATTGAGCTTGCAGGGATGAAACGCCAGTTTGCAGATGCCGAAAAGCAGCTCTGTGTAAGACCGATGGAAGGAAAGTTTGAAGGCACTATAGTGCTGACACCAGGATGTCTTGGCGGATTCCTTTCTGCTATCTGCAGGAGCTTTGTTTCAGGGAACGTAGTCTTAGAGAAAACAAGTATTTGGCTGGATAAGCTGGAAAGGCAGGTAGCAGACCCGCGTATTACGATAACTTTTGATCCAATGCAGGAAGGTATTGTGGATTATGAGCGTTATACAAGAGATGGCTTTGTATCTGAGCCGTTTGACCTGATAAGGGATGGCGTATTAAAAAGCTTTCTGCTGCCGCTTTATGTGGCAAATAAGAGCGGTATGAAGCCTGCAAAAAACCTGAGCAGGGCAGTTGTAATGAAAGCAGGAGATACGCCATATGAAGACATGATAAAAGGCATTAAAAAGGGCCTGCTGCTTTGTGGATTTTCTGCCGGACAGCCGGGAACAAATGGGGAAATTTCTGCGGTTGCAAAGAATAGTTTCTTAATTGAGGACGGAATGGTTACTGATGCAGTAAATGAAGTAATGATTGCAGGGAACCTTGCGGAAATGCTAAACCATGTTGTTGCAGTTTCCAAGGAAACCGTTTCGGACGGCACCAGCATTTTGCCATATCTGGCAGTAGACGGAGTCGTTGTTTCCGGAAAGAGCTGATAAAGGGATTCCGTAGCATCTGTACACCGACGCTATTGCGAAAACATAGAAAAAGGGTGTGCCGACATCTATTCGGAACACCCTTTTTCTCAATCTATCAGTCTTGTCGTTTTTTTGTGACCGCAACCGGCTGAAAATGATAAACCTCATCATAGGAATCCCATTCCGAATCGGAGTGTGGTGAAACGAAAACAAGACCGGTGCAATCCGTCGTTGAGGCGGCATTGCATATTTCAAAACTTTCTTCCAATTCCTTATCATGCTGTTTTGAATTAGATGTTTGCATCTGTGCGCCTCCTTTCAGGATGGGAATAGTATGTGCAGTCTTAAGGAGAACATACTGGAAATTCATTCTTGAAAACAATGCAGAATATGGTATAATAAAAACGGTAGTTTTCATAGACTGCAAGAACAGAGAAAAGGAAGAGAGAGCAAATATGAATACAATAATAGGAATTGTCTTGAACTTAGTACTGGGCGGCATTGCCGGCTGGCTGGCAGGAAAAATCATGAAGTCGGAAGGCGGCATTATCAGAAACGTCATCATTGGTATAGTTGGCGGAATTGTAGGCAGCGTGCTGCTTGGTATTATCGGAATTGGCGGCAGCGGCATTATCGGCGGCTTAATTGTTTCTGTATTTGGCGCATGTCTGTTGATTTGGGTTGTAGATAAGTTTTTTAAGAAATAGGCATAAAATACATAAGAAAAAGAGGAAGTCCTTGCAGTTGCAGGGGCTTTTTTTCTTTTATGACAAATTTTGAAGGCTGTATTGACGTGGGAAAGTTGAAATAGTAGAATAATAGTGAAATATATAGTTAATTACATATTTAGAATAAGGAGGGATTCAATGATGAAGAAAAAAATATTCTTTTTATTGGCAGCTATCGTTATAATAATTCCTATATTGGCATTGAGTTTGCTTAAGATAAGTTCTGCTTCTGCGAAAGAAGATGCTTTTGTGGGAAGATACAGTTACCCTTCTATTGATACATCAGAGTGGGAAAAGGCATCTACGGAAGAAAAAATAACCATGTGCAGAATTCCGCAGGAAGTGCTTGATAGCATGACAGAGGAGCAGTTGGTACAGGCAGTATATGATTTTCCGTTTTTAGTAAATGCCTTTGTATATTCTGCCTTAAAGGATGGAGTGCGGAATATAGAAAGGAACTCCGATGCCTATGCAGAGCTGTTAAAGCGGAAAGGTGCAAAGGATGCCCTGCTTCAGAAAATCACAGAGGTCTTTTCTGAGCAACAGGAAGAAAGAAATGCATGGAAGAAGGATGCTTTGGCGGTATTAGCTTTGTATCAGGAGGATATTGTGGAGAAAATGAGCGCAGAGGAAGTACAGAGCGTGGCTTCCTTTTCTTCTATGGTAGATGCAGGGTATGTGGAGGAAATCATAAAAGGCAAGTAAGTTGGTGGATAGATAGCGATATATTTTATCCTATATAACTTAAGTAAACTTTGTGTAATCTTGGGTAAATTGACTCAAGATTACGCAAGACTTATTTTGATACAAAAGAGCCGTTTTGCCGGGTGTTCACTGGGCAAGCGGCTCTTTTTGATAAATTTTCAGTTGTTATTTTTCTTTAATTTCACTATGCCATTGCTGCAGCGATTTGATTTCTCCGTTTCCGTGCTTATTGACATGATGGATACCTTTTGCGGTTGCGCGCGCAGCTGCCGCAGTCGTCATATAAGGAATCTTGCTGCGGATAGCGGCTTTCCGAAGGTAGCTGTCGTCATGGACGCTTTCTTTGCCTGCAGGGGAGTTGATAATCAGGTCAATCCTGCCATTTGTAATTGCATCCAAGATATTAGGGCGGCCTTCGTACAGCTTATTGATTTTCTCTGCCTGAATACCATTTGCAAGAAGCAGGTCATAGGTGCCTCCGGTCGCAAGGATATGGAAACCTTCCTCTGCAAAAATCTGTGCAACTTCTATGATATCCGGTTTGTCTTTGCTGTTTACGGAAATCAGGACGGTGCCGGTGCACGGAAGCTTTGACTGTGTTGCCTCCTGCGCCTTATAAAAGGCTTCGCCATAATGGGAAGAGATGCCAAGGACTTCTCCGGTAGAGCGCATTTCTGGTCCAAGCAGCGGGTCAACTTCCGGGAACATATTAAATGGGAACACCGCTTCCTTGACTCCGTGGTAAGGGATGTCCTGCTCCTTTAAGGAAGGGATCGGAGAAGGGCGTCCGGTCAGTTCTGAGGTAATAATATCAGTGGCAATCGGAACCATACGGATATTGCATACTTTGGAAACAAGAGGTACAGTGCGGGAAGCACGAGGATTGGCTTCCAGAACATATACCTTTCCGTTTTCAATCGCATACTGCATGTTCATTAGGCCTTTGACATGCAGTTCTTCCGCAATTTTTTTTGTATATTCTTTAATTGTACGTACATTTTCTTCGGAAATATGAACCGAAGGGAGGATACATGCGGAGTCGCCGGAATGGACACCTGCGAGTTCAATATGTTCCATAACGGCAGGGACGAAAGCGTGTGTTCCGTCGCTGATTGCATCTGCTTCACATTCCATTGCATGGTTTAAGAAACGGTCAATCAGAATCGGACGGTCCGGGGTGACACCGACTGCCGCCTGCATATAGGCAGACATGCCTTCGTCATCATAGACAACTTCCATGCCGCGTCCGCCAAGCACATACGAAGGACGAACCATAACCGGATAGCCGATCCTGTTTGCAATCTGCAATGCCTCTTTCGCAGTAGCTGCCATCCCGGATTCTGGCATTGGGATATTTAATTTATCCATCATATCACGGAATAAATCGCGGTCTTCCGCAAGGTCAATAACAGCAGGAGAGGTGCCAAGGATGCGGACGCCGTTTTTTTCAAGCGATGCAGCAAGGTTTAACGGAGTCTGTCCGCCAAACTGCGCGATAACACCAAGAGGCTGTTCCTTTTTGTAAATACTTAAGACATCTTCCAAAGTCAGTGGTTCAAAATAGAGCTTATCAGAAGTGTCATAGTCGGTAGAAACAGTTTCCGGATTGCAGTTGACAATAATTGTTTCAAAGCCAAGCTGTTTTAAGGCAAGGGATGCATGTACACAGCAGTAGTCAAATTCAATGCCCTGGCCGATACGGTTTGGACCTCCTCCAAGAATCATGATTTTTGGTTTTCCTGTGCTGACAGGGTTTTTGTCTGGAGCATTATAAGTTGAATAGTAGTAAGCGTTGTCCTTGGTGCCGCTGACATGGATGCCCTCCCAGGCTTCTTCTATGCCAAGGGCAATGCGGCGGTTTCTTATGTCTTCCTCGGAAAGCTCCAGCAGTTTGCTTAAGTATTTGTCAGAAAAGCCGTTCTTTTTGGCAGAAATCAGTGCTTCGTCAGAAGGAAGCGTACCGTGGAATATTTTCAGGGACTCTTCCTCGTCCACAAGTTCCTTCATCTGTTCAATGAAGTAGTGCTTTACTTTTGTAAGGTTATGAAGCTCTTCTATAGAAGCACCCTTGCGGAGTGCTTCATATATAATGAAATAGCGCTCGCTGGATGGGGTAATAAGCATCGAAAGAAGCTGTTCTTTTGTCTTTGAAGCAAAATCTTTTGCACCGCCAAGACCATAGCGTCCGGTTTCCAGACTGCGGATTGCTTTTTGGAAAGCTTCCTTGTAAGTTTTGCCGATGCTCATGACTTCTCCGACTGCCCGCATCTGCGTTCCGAGTTTGTCTTCGACGCCTTTGAATTTTTCAAATGCCCAGCGCGCGAATTTAATTACAACATAGTCGCCGTCCGGCACATACTGATCCAAGGTATTATATTTGCCGCAAGGAATCTCTTTTAATGTGAGTCCGGCAGCAAGCATAGCGGATACAAGTGCGATAGGGAAGCCGGTTGCCTTGGAAGCAAGGGCAGAAGAGCGAGAAGTACGTGGATTGATTTCAATGACAATAATACGGTCGGTTGCAGGGTCATGTGCAAACTGTACGTTTGTGCCGCCAATTACCTGTACAGAATCTACAATTTTATATGCCTGTTCCTGCAGACGTTTTTGGCAGTCTTTAGAAATTGTAAGCATTGGAGCGGAACAGAAGGAATCTCCGGTGTGTACACCGAGCGGGTCGATGTTTTCGATAAAACATACGGTAATCATGTTGCCTTCTGCGTCACGCACGATTTCAAGTTCTAGTTCTTCCCAACCGAGAATGGATTCCTCTACAAGAACCTGGCCAACTAAGCTTGCCTGCAGGCCTCTTGCACAGACAGTACGCAGCTCTTCTTTATTGTATACAAGACCGCCGCCGGCACCGCCCATCGTATAAGCAGGACGCAGGACAACAGGATATCCCAGGCGGTCGGCAATTGCAAGAGCCTCTTCGACACTGTAGGCAACCTCGCTGCGTGCCATTTCAATGCCAATAGCTTCCATTGATTTTTTAAATTCAATACGGTCTTCTCCGCGTTCAATGGCATCTATCTGAACACCGATTACTTTTACGTCATACTTTTCAAGAACGCCGGCAGAAGCCAGTTCCGCACATAGATTCAGGCCGGATTGTCCGCCAAGGTTTGGGAGCAGTGCGTCCGGGCGTTCCTTTGAAATAATCTGTTCCAGACGTTTTACGTTTAACGGCTCAATATAAGTGACATCGGCAGTTTCAGGGTCTGTCATGATAGTGGCGGGGTTGGAGTTGACAAGCACGATTTCATAACCGAGCCTGCGAAGCGCTTTGCACGCCTGAGTGCCGGAA
Source organism: uncultured Lachnospiraceae bacterium (assembly GCA_910583815.1). GTDB lineage: Bacteria > Bacillota > Clostridia > Lachnospirales > Lachnospiraceae > SIG299. The sequence continues at coordinate 2,361 of CAJTZB010000113.1, read as the reverse complement.
TAGTCAAATTCGCAGGCCTGTCCGATAATAATTGGTCCGGAACCAATAATCAATATCTTGTGAATATCTGTTCGCTTGGGCATAGAGTCCTCCATTCTTGTGTTCCATATTTTTAATAGATTCGGTTTCCGATTGCATATGCCAGAGTTCCGGCTATCAGCATGGTGCCCTGGACGTTTGGGTGAATTCCGTCGTCCTGATAGATAGCAGCCAGTTCTTCTTCCGGCAGCTTTGACAGCTCATCATAAAGGTCAATCAGAGAAAGCTGGTTGTCTGCTGCGATGGCAGCAATGCATGGCAGCAGACGGTTCAGACAGAGTTTTGTGTGCTCATTTAAAAGGTGGGGGCTGGCTGGCATTGGAGTTACAAGGAAGATCAAGCTATCCGGAAGTGCGGCACGAAGTTTCGTTATGATTTCCTGAAGCTCTGCAGCCAATTTTTCTTCCGCTGAAGAGTAACTATCTGTTCCCTGCATATTCTGTGCAGCATCAGTGCCAAGCAGAATGACATAAACATCCCCACACAGAGCAAGCGCTTCTTTACAGCAATCCGGATGGAAGCAGGAAAGGGCGCATACTCTGTAATTTTCTTCTAAAAATTCCTGCAGAAGGAATGGGTAGGTGCATGTGACGTCTTCCAGGCCGAAACCTTCCGTAATACTGTCACCTATGCAGACTACAGTTATTTTTTTCTCTGTCGTCATTCACTTTCTCCCATTTTGATTCATGACAAATAGAATCTTTCCAGAAAACTGCGCCGTAAGACGCGTGCATTTTTTCTGCAAGCAGAAATTTTATTTCTTTGTGTTATCCATCATCATGGCACGTACCTTTAAGGATAAGCCAAACAGATTGATAAAGCCTTCTGCGTCATGATGGTCGTAAAGCTCACCGGTTGTAAAAGAAGCGATGCTTTCATTATATAAGGAGTAAGGAGAAGTAGTTCCCTGTTTGATGATATTGCCTTTATAGAGCTTTATCTTCACTTCCCCGGTTACATACTTCTGTGTAGATTCAATAAATGCCTGAAGAGCTTCTCGAAGAGGAGTGAACCATTTGCCTTCATATACGATGTCTGCAAATTTGTCGCCGATGCCTTTTTTATAGGCAAGGGTGTCACGGTCCAGAATCAGTTCTTCAAGTTGTGTGTGTGCTTCCATCAGGATAGTTCCGCCCGGTGTTTCATAGACTCCACGGGATTTCATGCCAACAACACGGTTTTCTACGATGTCCACAATACCAATACCGTGCCGTCCGCCAAGCTCGTTTAGTTCCTTTAAAATGTCGGAAGCTTTCATTTTTTTGCCGTTTAATGCGGTTGGAGCACCTTCTTCAAATGTCAGCGTAATAGTTTCTCCCTCTTCCGGAGCACGTTCCGGAGAGACGCCAAGAACTAAAAGATGGTCATAATTTGGTGCGTTTGCCGGGTCTTCAAGTTCCAACCCCTCATGGCTGATATGCCATAAATTACGGTCGCGGCTATAGCTGTGGCTTGCATCAAATGGAAGGTTGATGCCATGCTCCTTACAATATTCGATTTCATCCTCACGAGATTGCATTTTCCAAGTTTCTTTGCATCTCCAAGGGGCAATAATTTTTAATTCAGGAGCAAGTGCTTTGATACCAAGTTCAAAACGAACCTGATCGTTTCCTTTTCCGGTTGCGCCGTGGCAAATAGCCGTTGCACCCTCCTTTTTTGCGATTTCCACCAATTTTTTCGCAATCAGTGGGCGTGCCATAGAAGTACCAAGGAGATATTTGTTTTCATATACGGCACCTGCCTTAACACAAGGAAGGGCATATTCATCTACAAACTCATCTACTACATCTAAAATGTAGAGCTTTTCTGCGCCGGAATATTTTGCACGCTCTTCCAGGCCATCCAATTCATTGCCCTGTCCAACATCAATACAGCAGCAGATTACTTCATAATCATAATTTTCTTTTAACCAAGGGATAATTGCGGTTGTGTCAAGTCCGCCGGAGTATGCCAACACAACTCTCTCTTTTTGAGAGTTGTGTTTGATAACTCTCTCTTTTTGAGAGCTGTCTTTGGCTGCCTGTTCTCTTTTTGTTTCTTGTTCCATAAAAACCCTCCATTTTTAAAAATTATTCCAAAACGGCAGCTATTGTTTCTGCCTGTGGGGAATCAGTTTTTAGCGTCAATACATAGATGCTGTCACCAACAAATATAAAACAAAATGAAAAAATATGCAAGAAAATAATTTTAAAACCATTCAAAAAATTTGGACAACTTGATGCAATACTCTATTGCTATATTTATAAGAAAGAGGTAAGATAAATAAAAATCATATGGACATGGAGCAGAATATGGGATACAGGGTTGTTTTAGCATCGGCTT
>CAJTZB010000112.1:876-8395 GCA_910583815.1 uncultured Lachnospiraceae bacterium | reverse complement strand
AAAAAGAATTAAAGGAAGCACCAGAAAAGCTCAAAGCAGAAGGTGCCAGCGAGACACGTATTGCCGAAAAGAAGGCAGAAACGGCTGCGTACATTGCAGAGCAGCGCAAAGAAATGAAAGCGGCAGCATATGACCATAGAAACTGTGACAAGCTGTATGCAAAAGAAGCTCTCAATGAAGTTGTAAAGAAATATGAGAAGCTGATTGCAGAAGCAAAAGGGGCTGAGAAAGAAAAGCTTACACAGGAATTTGAGTATGAGAAAAAAATTGCTGCAAAACAGAAGTTTATTACGCAGATTCAGATGATTTTCCAGGATCCGATTGCATCACTTGACCCTCGTATGACAGTTGGGCAGATTATTGCAGAAGGACTGATTATCCGAGGCGAGACCAACAAAGAAAAAATCAATCAGAAGGTATATGAGGTACTGGAGATGGTAGGTCTTGTACGTGAACATGCAGGACGCTATCCACATGAGTTTTCCGGTGGTCAAAGGCAGCGTATTGGTGTGGCAAGAGCCGTGGTTATGAATCCAGAAATGATTATTGCAGATGAGCCGGTCAGTGCGCTTGACGTATCAATTCAGGCGCAGGTCATCAACCTTTTGGATGATTTACGCCATAAAATGGGCCTGACCATTCTGTTTGTTGCGCATGATTTGTCTGTTGTAAAGTATTTCTCTGATCGTATCGGCGTTATGTACTTTGGTAAGCTGGTAGAGCTGGCAGATTCGGAAGAGCTGTTCCGCCATCCACTTCATCCATATACTCGTTCCTTGCTTTCGGCAATTCCTATGCCGGATCCGGAATATGAGAAGCAGCGTCAAAGAATTACTTATGTTCCATTAAAAGAGCATGACTACAGTGTGGATTTACCAAGCCTTCAGGAAGTTTTGCCAGGGCATTTTGTATACTGCAACAAGGCAGAGTTTGAGAAATATCAGGCAGAGCTTCGTCAGGAGAACTAATTGTTTATGAAATTAAAAGGCTATGCTATTCAGATAGGAGCTGCAGCGTTGCTGGTGGCAGCGCTTGCAGCATACCGTATGGGGGGAGTTCCGGCAAATACAGAAGGAAGAGTTATGGTATTCTGCGATGCATTTTTTATTGTAGGAATGCTGTATTTCTGCATAGGAGCGCTTATCTGGGTTTCTACGACAGGTTTTTTTGATATTTTTTCCTATGCGTTCCGGAAAGGAGCACATGCGCTGATTCCGGGCCGGATTACTGATACGGTAGGCGGCTTTTATGAGTACAAGCTTGGAAAACAGGAAAAGCGGAAAGGAAAAGGCGCGGAAACTGGTGGCCGTTTCGGAAAAGGTTCCACGCTGCTTATAGGGCTGATGTTGCTTATAGTATCTGCAGTGCTTACAGCCGTATGGTATGGCATATAATAAAAAAGAATTGGGGCTGCTTTAGGAAAGATAAAGTTTACAGGAGAGTGCCTGCCAGAGAAATGTTAGGGGCTGTCTTGTGCAGAAAATTTCCTGTGGCAGCCCTTTTTGCTTTGCCTTATAGGAATTGTGTTGCAGAGAGCATGTGTTAGACCTTTATTGGGAGGAGAGAACAGGTATGCTAATCAAGTGTGTCAAATGTGGAAAAACATATGATGAGGAGAAGTACTTTGGTATTTGCCCAAAGTGCGGAAGATATAACAGAGAAGAGGATGCAAGTAAAAAGGAACATCAGGAATTACATAATATGTATGACGACGGATATACCCATACGGAAGAAGATGACCATCATCGTTTTCACGAAGCATACGACAACAATTATCACCATGAGCCGGCACAAGAGGAGGTTTCTGCAGCTGTAAGGCCTTCAGCTTCCGTCCAGCAGTCCAAAGCCCCCGATCCTGCGCAGCCTGCAGAGAGACAGCCTGCAACTCCGCAGAGACCACCACAGGCATCAGGACAGACACCAGTAAGTAAAGTGCTGAAAGTAATTCTGTTTATTATACTGCTGCAGTTCATTGCTCGGATTATTTTTACGTTGATTGGAACATTTTTTATATTTTAGAAAAAAAGAACGTATATTCGATTTCTCCTTGACACTTCATAGAATCTGTGCTATGATAGATGCAAACAGATGTTCTTATTTTGGAGGTGCTTTATGGAGCTGATGGAGAAACTGCAAATTTTATCAGACGCTGCGAAGTATGATGTCGCTTGTACTTCTAGCGGTTCAGAGCGAAAAGGGCAGGCAGGTGCCATCGGCAATTCCATTGCTCCCGGCGTCTGCCATAGCTTTTCGGCGGACGGCAGGTGTATTTCCCTGCTAAAAATCCTCTATACAAACCATTGCATCTTTGACTGCAAATATTGTATCAACCGTTCTTCTAATGATGTCTTACGCACTTCCTTTACACCCGAGGAAGTCTGTACCCTTACTATAGAATTTTACCGCAGAAACTATATTGAGGGACTGTTCTTAAGTTCCGGCATCAAAAATTCTCCCAATGAGACTATGTCTGAAATGCTTCAGACTCTTATTTTGCTACGCGAAAAATACCACTTTAATGGCTATGTCCACTGTAAATCAATTCCGGGGGCGGATCCTGATCTCGTAGAACTGGCAGGTTGGTATGCGGACCGCATGAGTGTCAATTTAGAGCTTCCTACCGCAGAAGGGCTTCGTATGCTGGCTCCTCACAAAAACAGAAAAAATATTCTGCTTCCGATGCGCCAGATACAGGCTGGTATTGAAGAAAATATGCAGGCACTTGGCGTTAATGATAGCAGAGGCAGATATTGGTATACCTCAAAAGCACTTGGCAGACTGGAAAAAAAACCGTGGCTGCTGCATGGGCGTTCTGCAGAGCAGCTAAGACAGAGACAGCAGATTTTAGAAAAAAACTCCGCTTCGCCTCCAAAGGAAGAGCTTATGGAGTCTGAGAAAGTCCAGAATATAGGGAAGCTTCATATGCTTCCGGAAGTCAGGCGTACAAGAGCAGGAGGCAATCGTTTTGTGCCAGCAGGACAGTCTACACAGATTATTATTGGGGCAACACCAGAAAGTGATTATCAGATTCTTTCTGTCGCGGAGGCGTTGTACCGCAGGTTTGACTTAAAAAGGGTATTCTATTCTGCTTTTGTCCGTGTCAATGACGATACCAACCTTCCGGTTCTTCCGGGAGGAGTGCCGCTCCGAAGAGAACACAGACTGTATCAGGCAGATTGGCTGCTTCGATATTATGGATTTGAAGCAGCAGAGCTTCTTTCTGAAAAACAGCCCAACTTTAATGAATGGGTAGACCCAAAGTGTGACTGGGCGATTCGTCATCTGGAACAGTTTCCTATCGAAGTCAACAAGGCAGATTATTATACTTTGCTTCGGGTTCCGGGAATTGGCGTACATTCTGCAAGGCGTATTGTGGAAGCACGCCGTTCTGCAAGGCTGGACTTTGCTGACCTGAAAAAAATTGGAGTTGTTTTAAAGCGTGCAATCTATTTTCTTACATGTAGCGGCAAAATGTACTATCCAATGCATGTCACAGAAGGCATGGTACTCCAAAACCTTCTGATGCTGGAAAAACTGCCAAAGCAGTCAGATACTCTTAGCTTCCAACAGCTGTCTTTGTTTGATTAGGATTTGGGGGAATGGTTTATGACAAAATATGTTTTGCAATGTGAAGACAGCCCTCAGGGAATTTTTTCTGCTGTATATTCTGCATGGGAACTCAAACTTGGACATGCACGCACTTCCATTCAGGCATGCAGTGTGGAAAGCATGCCTAATCTGGAACTTTTCGCAGAGTATATCCGTATAGAAACCGTTCAGGAAAAAGCGGGAAAAGTTATGCATACAATACGTACACGTTTTTCAGAAGAGATTTTGGAAGAACTGTACTTAGTTGCATGTTCAAACGGAGAGGATAAGGCAGACATTGTATATCACTATATTCAGTTGCTGCTTTCTATGGGAATGCAAGCAAGAAGACATTTGTCGGATCCTTATATGATTCGTGCTATGGAATTGAGCCGTGCAGCAGGAAATGAGCGGCATCATTATCTTGGATTTTTGCGTTTTATAGAAACCAGACAAGGTATTTTGCTGGGACGTTTTGAACCAAAAAACAATGTTACGGAACTCGTCATGCCGCATTTTGCAGACCGTTTTCCAGAGGAGCGTTTTGTTATTTGGGATACAAGAAGAAATGTTGCCGGCATCCACCTGCATGGCAAAGATTATATTATGCAGTTCCTTACTCCTGCTCAGGCAGAGCAGCTTGGCAGGTATAGGGAGAAGGAAGAAGAAACAGAGCAGCTGTGGCGTGTCTTTGTAGAAAGCATCAGTGTCAAAGCAAGAGAAAATAAAGAGCTTCAAAGAAATAATCTTCCGCTACGTTTCCGAAGTTATATGCCAGAATTCCATACTCCGACAGATACACAGCAAAATACAGGAGGATACTATGAAACAAGGCAGTTTTTATAGGATGCGGGCAGTTCTGTTTGAAACTATTGCCGACTGTGGCCAGTTAAAAGAGAGTCTTCTGAAAGAAGGAATTTCAGCTGCGAAGGTGTTTTTCGGACTTGCGGAAAAAGAAGCGCTTCTTGAGGCGGTTTATAGCCTTGGAGTATGTCCGGAGGAATGTTTGTTTATTACGAACAACAGCCGTCATGCCGAGATTGCAAAGCATCTTTCTATAGTTTGCATAGGTTGTATTGAGGGACTGTATGAGCTCCCTCAGGTAAATACGCTTTTGGAATCACCGGACGAAGTGTCACCGGTTTATCTGAATATGCTTTATTGCCACGAGAAAGGCTATCCGGCAGTTATCTTACAGACAAAGCGCTGTTTTTTAAAAGAGCTTACTGCCGCAGATGCGCCGGCACTGTATGCAATCCGGGAGAGGCTGCAGTCACTTGGCTGTTTTGATGAGCCGCTTGCTGCGCCGGAAGAAGAGGCAGAGAAGCTTTCTTCCTATGCCCAAACAGTATATTCTTTTTTTGGATATGGTTTTTACGGAGTATATGAGAATGAAAGTGGAAAGCTGATAGGAAAAGCAGGATTTAAAGAAGGAAGTTCGCCGTTGGAAGTAGGATATTTATTAGACAGCAATGTATGGGGAAGAGGTATCGCAACAGAAGTGGTCTCTGCCCTTGTACATTATGCAAAGGAAGAGCTGGGCATTACAGAGTTAGCTGCCCGAATTCATCATGACAACATTGCGTCACGCAGAGTAGCAGAAAAATGTGGCATTAAGATAGAAGAAAAATAAAGAAAGCAAAAAAGCCCAGGATATTCCTGAGCCTTTTGCATACAGACTTATCTGTTTGTTCCACCTGTGGTACCATTTGTGCCATTAGTTCCGGTATTGCCGCCGGTAAGGCCGTCACCAATATCATTTACAGCATCACCTACGCCGTCAATTACATCATCCACACCATTGATAATTCCGTCGCCAAGATTGTCATTGCCATTGGTGCCATTGTTGTTATCAACACCATTGCCGTTAGTGCCATTTACACCGTTGTTATCATTGATGCCATTGGTGCCGTTCATGTCGTTGCCGTTAGTGCCGTTGGTTCCATTCATGTCGTTGCTGCCGTTTGTACCATTGGTTCCATTCGTGCCATTGTTGTCATTTGTGCCATTGGTTCCGTCGGTTACAGAATTGTTATTGCTGTCATTTTCATTATCTTTGCTTGTACATGCTGTGAAAGCAAACAGTGTCAAACAGCAGATAACAAGGATACCGAATACTCTTTTTTTCATAAATTCCTCCTTCTGCCAAAAAAGTGGCCGTTTCTTTTCAAAAACTGCATAAGTATTATTTGCAGAGAAGGGAAAGTTATTCATGACAGAGGCATCAGCTCTCTTTTTGTAATATTTTTTCAAAAATCAGACCAGATACAAACCAGGCAGGAGCGTAATCTAACCGTACGATTCCTTTGTAGTTCAGTTTTGCTTCACTGTAGTCCCACGGACAGGATTTATGCTTCTTTAAAAAAGAGCCGCTTAGAAATTCTCCGGCATAAATAAGCATAGTATAGACGGTTCCTCGCAGCATAATAGACTTTCCTTTTAATAGGCGGCTGACAGGGGCAAATATGGCTGCCATTCCGTAGATTGGAAACATCCACACAGAGGTCTGGCAACGCAGAGTTTTATCTTTTTTCTGCCGAATGGCATCTAAACCACTCCAAAAACATTCCATGCACCAGCCAAAAGAACCACAAAGAAGAAAGTTTTTACAAAAATGAATCAAGGGCATTGTTAAGTCTCCTCTCATTGCAGGTTGTCTATAGTATGAAAGCAGGGAAGGAAAATTATGCTTTTTAAGAGTAGATTTTTTCAAAGGGTAGCGCACACATGGAATTTCTGCTAAAATAGCAGAAGGAAATCTGACATCACTTAATGAGAGCAGATGAGGTCAAAATTGAGCCAACAGAATTTGTGGGCCAGAACAGGAAATTATAGAAGGAGAGAGCAATGGAGATTGAGCGTAAATTTACAATAGCGCAGCTGCCGGAAAATTTAGGACAGTATGAAAGAAAGCAGATAGAGCAGGCTTATCTTTGCAGAAATCCGGTTGTACGGATTCGCAGAAGCAATGAGGATTATATACTGACTTATAAATCCAAGCCATCTCTTATGCCTTCTGCCCGGATTACAGCAAGAAGCTGTGAGGAGGTAGAACTGCCACTGACTAAAGAGGCATATGAGCATCTAAAGGAAAAGGCAGACGGAAGAGTTATTACAAAGGATAGGTATTTAATTCCAATAGAGCATGGCAGAAAAATCGAACTGGACGTTTTCAAAGAGCATCTGCAGGGACTTGTTTTTGCAGAAGTGGAATTTGGCAGCGAGGAAGAGGCGGCGGCATTTCAGATGCCGGATTGGTTTCTTGGGGATGTGACTTTTGACGAAAGATATTCCAATGGGCATCTGTCTGTAATGAAGTTAGAAGATATTTGGTGGAAAAATAATATTTGAAAAATGATATAATATAGAATTTGACATAGGAACAATGGTTTAGAATAGCCGGAATGAGGGATTGGATGAAAAAAGGACAAGAGTATATAGGAACAGTGGAACGACTGGATTTTCCAAATAAAGGAATCGTAACAACAGAAGAGGGGAAAGCGCTAGTAAAAAATGTCCTGCCGGGACAGAAGGTGCGTATCCGTATCAATAAAATACGTGGCGGAAAGGGAGAAGGAAGCCTGTTGGAGATAGTAGAGCCATCGCCTGCAGAGCTTTCTGCGCCTTGGTGTTCTCATTTCCCGGCATGTGGCGGATGTTTGTATCAATCACTTCCATATGAGGAACAGCTCCATATCAAGGAGCAGCAGGTAAAGGCGCTTCTTGCACCATTTGACTGTGGATATGAGTATCTTGGCATAAAAGGAAGCCCAAAGCCATTTGCATACCGTAATAAAATGGAGTTTTCTTTTGGTGATGAAGTAAAAGGCGGAGAACTGACTTTAGGACTTCATAAGCGCGGCAGTTTTTATGATATTGTGAATGTGAGCCAGTGCCAACTGGTACACGAAGATTTTCATCAAATTTTGGA
>CAJTZB010000112.1:0-866 GCA_910583815.1 uncultured Lachnospiraceae bacterium | reverse complement strand
TTGTGTGCTTTTGTATTGCAGAGAGCAGGGGGCAGATTATTACCATAAGATGTCGCATCAGGGCTATCTCCGCCATCTGCTTGTCAGACGTGCAGAAAAGACAGGGGAGATTTTAGTGAACCTTGTTACGACTTCTCAAGGGATTATGCCAATGGAGCCTCTTGTAAAACATCTGCTCGCATTGCCCCTTGCCGGACGCTTTGCTGGCATCCTGCACAGCATCAATGACAGCTTTGCAGATGTTGTACAAAGCGATAAAACGGAAGTCTTATATGGGCAGGAATTTTTTTATGAAGAGCTGCTGGGACTTAAATTCCGTATTTCCACATTCTCTTTTTTCCAGACCAATTCGCTTGGCGCGGAGGTGCTTTACGGACTTGCAAGGGATTTTATCGGCAGGGAAAACCATCAGGTAGTTTATGATTTATACAGCGGCACAGGTACAATTGCACAGCTTCTGGCACCAATTGCGAAAAAAGTGATAGGGGTAGAGATTGTAGAGGAAGCAGTAGAAGCAGCAAAGAAAAATGCAAAAGACAATGGACTAACAAACTGCGAATTTATTGCTGGAGATGTGCTGAAAGTGCTTGACACAATTGAGGAAAAGCCGGACTTGATTGTATTGGATCCGCCAAGAGACGGCATTCATCCAAAAGCCCTGCAGCATATTATCTCTTATGGTGTAGAAAAAATAGTCTATATTTCCTGCAAACCAACCAGCCTTGCCAGAGACCTTGTGGCCTTGGCAGAAGGCGGCTACCAGATAGAAAAGGCAGTGATGGTTGATATGTTTCCGGGGACGGCGAATGTGGAGACCATCGTACTTTTGTCCCACAAATCACCAGATAGTGTTATTAACGTGAAGG